>USQP01000048.1 GCA_900556945.1 uncultured Clostridium sp. | reverse complement strand
TGTGTATAAGAGACAGCATGTATCCATTATTTAATGGATATGGCACATCATTTATATAAATTTTTCTTTTAATTATTTGCCTATTTTCATTTCTAATAATTTCTACTTTCACAAAATTTTTATCCCTTAGATCCGATATCCAACTTGAAACTGTTTTAGGATGTACTCCTAATTCTTCTGCAAAATAATTATTAGTTGCAAAACAATATCCTTCTTTACATGCAAGAGAAGTTATCATTGCATATAGTAACTTTTCATTTGCTTTTAGTTCCTTATTGTATAGTATTTTTGATGGTATTATTGAATAATATCCTACTTTATTTCTTTGTTTTTCTTCCATTTTCCACTCCAATTCTAGCAGTAAAAACATAAAAAAATACAGAATATTTCTTTCTAATCGAAATACTCTGTATCATAGATGATTACTGCGTTTTATTAAATTATTTTTGTGGTTGGAAGTTTTTAAAGTCCACAGGTGTGGATTTAAATTTACAATTTCCTGCTGGTTGGGAACAAGCCAAACAAATAAAATATTCGCAAGGTTTTACACGGACCGAGTCCTCGTGACTTTGTGGGATATGGTCCATTAACAGAACCTGAGGCTTTGGCTGTTTATAATTTTACTTTGTCACATAATTTTAGGTTAGTCATAGCCTATCATACACAGGGGCAAGAAATTTATTGGAACTTCCAAAATATTAATCCTCCTCGTGGTTATGAAATAGGAACACACTTTGCAAATTCAAGTGGATATTTATTAACGGAAGTTCCTTATAATTCTAGTTTTGCAGGTTATAAAGATTGGTTTATTGAGACTTATCATCGACCTGGATATACTATAGAAGCTGGACTTGGAGAAAACCCACTTCCTATTTCTCAGTTTGATGAGATTTATCAAGATAATATCGGCATATTAATTTTAGGGGCGGTTTTATAGACTTAAGTCTATAGCAAAAGAAGATATTAAATCATATCTTCTTTTTTATTATTCTTATTTATTAACTTCTCCTTCCCTTATTATTTGACTTTTATTCATATATTTAGCATGATATCTCATTAACTAACTCTTGCATTAATGAATGAACCGACACTATTTCTTTAATTCTATCTACATTACTTCCACAAAAAACTAGGGCTTCATTCATATTCCCTTTTACGGCATTTACCAATGCTTTTGTTATACAGTATGGTGTGCTTGCAATATCGCAGGTCTTTATACATCTATAACATTTATCGATTTTACATTTCTCATTTTCAGTCTTTTTTACAAAATCATTATATATTGCCCTGCCTGGCATTCCTACAGGACTTTTTATGATTTTTATATTTTCTTTATTTGCATTTATATATGCTTTTTTAAAATTCTCTGATGCATCACATTCTTTAGTTGCTACAAATCTTGTTGCCATTTGAACACCTGCTGCACCTAAATTTAAAAATCTTTTTATATCTTTTCCATCCCATATTCCTCCTGCTACAATTACAGGTATGTCTTTTCCAGTCTCTTTTTCTACTTCTTTTACATATTCTACTATGTCTACTGTTATATCTTCTAAATTTATTTTATTTTCTTCCTCCAATTCTTCTCTTTTAAACCCTAAATGTCCGCCTGCTTTTGGTCCTTCTATCACTATCATATCTGGAACATAGTCGTATTTATTTATCCAGTGCTTTACGATTAATTTACAGCATCTAAGAGATGACACAATCGGTGCAATCTTTGTATTTGTTCCTTTTACGTATTCTGGCAATTCCTTTGGTATCCCAGCTCCTGAAATAATTAAATCAATTTTTTGTTTAACAGATTCTTTTACTATATCTGTATAATTCTTTAGTGCTACCATAATATTTACTCCTAGTATCTTATCCTCTCCTGCTATCTCTCTTGCCATTTTTATTTCTTTTCCAATTGCTCTTAAATTTGCTTTTATGGGATCTCTATTAAAGTCTTCTTCTTTATATCCAATATCTGCTGTAGATATTATTCCTATTCCTCCTTCTTTACTTACATTTCCTGCTAATTTGTGCATAGAAACGCCTACCCCCATTCCTCCTTGAATAATGGGATACTTTGACTCTTTTTTTCCAACCTTAATGCCTTTCATACTTTTTTCCTCCTAATCTAGTTTTTTATACTAGATTATCATATCAGTTGTACTAGGTCAAGTAGTTGACTAAACGTTCTAATTTTGTTGTTTTTTCTATATTTCTCCTAATTCTATTTATCAAAAAAAAAGATGATTTACTCATCTTTTTCTTATTGGGTTATCCATTTTACTAAATCTAAATTTGCTGGTTCTAACAACATTTCATGTTTTGGCATAACACGGAAAGTATAGCCATAGTTTCCTCCTGTTGTTAATTCTATCTTTGCAGTAAAATAATACTTTTTATCTTCTTCATCAGAATCCGATAAAGTCATTGGAATAATACTTACATTTTCTACTACACCATTATCTAGTATTTTTCCATAATATACTTCTACTGTTACGTTTTCAACATTAATGTTTGGAAGTTCTACTTCGCAAGCTACTTCAATCTTGTTTCCAGCATCCATTGTAATATTATCCAAGTTATTTACTTGTGTTAATCTAATGTCTTTCCAGTTCATTTTTAAATCTTTTTTCCATGAATGATAGGCTGCTACATTATCTACGTCTTGATAATACTTCTTTGTTAATTTACAAAGTGGCATATATAAGCTATTGGTATAATCTACTAACATTCTTGCTGTACTATATTTTCCGCCTGTTGTTATAATTGAATTTTTCATCAATTCTATCCACTTTTTAGACATTCCTTTTTTATCTTTCTCATAATAAGCGGGTATTATCTTTTCTTCCAAAGTCCTATATATACTTTGGCTATCTGCTTGGTCTTGAGCTTCGTATGATTCATATTCAGCATTTGTCCCAATCGTCCATCCATTATTTTGTGTATATCCTTCTGCCCACCATCCATCTAGTACACTAAAGTTAATAACTCCATTTACAGATGCTTTTTGTCCACTTGTTCCTGATGCTTCCATTGGTCTTCTTGGATTGTTTAACCACACATCTACACCACTAATTAGATATCTTGACATTGCTATGTTATAATTCTCAAGTAAAAATATCTTTCCTTTAAACTGTGGCATCATAGATACTTGATGGATATATCTTATTAAATCTTGACCTTCTTTATCAGCTGGATGAGCTTTTCCCGCAAAAATTAATTGAACTGGTCTATCACTATTATTTAATATTTGCGTAATTCTTTCTAAGTCTTTAAAAATTAAAGTTGCTCTTTTATAAGTTGCAAATCTTCTTGCAAATCCTATTGTCAGTGCATTTGGATCTAATTTTGATACAATTTCATTAATTTCATCATAACTATATCCCGATCTTCTTAATCTTTCTGTCGTATTATTTTTTACTAGTTTTAATAACTTCATTTTTCTGTCATTATGAACACTCCATAATTTTTCGTCTGGTATATTTTGTATTTTTTCCCAAATTTGATCTTGATACATACTATCTTGCCAATAAGGAATTAAGTATTTATTATATAATTCCTTCATTTTTGGAGCAAGCCATGAACAGGTATGGATACCATTTGTAACATATTCAATCGGTGATTCATTTGCTGCTATATTAGGCCATACTTCCCCAAATAATTCTCTTGAAACCGCTCCATGTAATTTACTTACACCATTTTTCTTTCCTGCTATTTTAAGAGCTAGAATTCCCATATTAAATCCTTCTTCTAATTCTTTGGAAGGTTTCATTCCTAGTCTTAAAAATTCTTCTCTTGATAATCCTAGTCTTGGCCAAAAATCTTTAAAATATTTTTCTACTAATGAAATTGGAAAAATATCATTTCCTGCTGGTACTGGTGTATGTGTTGTAAATACTGTTTTAGAACTGGCAATGTCTTTTGCAACTTCAAAAGAAACTTGTTTTTCTTTTATAATATTTTTTATAATTTCTAAATTTAAGAAAGCTGAATGTCCTTCATTCATGTGATATACAGTTGGATTTAAATGCAAGTAATTTTTTAATAGATTAACGCCTGCCATTCCAAGTACAATTTCTTGGCGAATTCTCATTTCCTGATCGCCACCATATAATCTTAGTGTAACATCTCTATCTTCCTCATTATTTTTATCAATATCAGAATCTAATAAATATAATTTTACTCTTCCTACATTTATTTGCCAAACTTTTAAATATAATCTTCTTTTTGGAAATTTAACATATATCGTTAAATCTTCTCCTTTTTCATCTTTGACTGGATTAATTGGTAGGTCATATAAATCAATATTATGATATTCTGTTTCTTGGTCTCCGTTTCCATTTATTTTTTGATTAAAATATCCATTTTTATATAGTAATCCCACTGCTACAAGAGGAATGCCAAGGTCACTTGCTGATTTTAAATGATCACCAGACAAAATACCAAGGCCACCAGAATAAATTGGAATGGTCTCATCAATTCCATATTCTGCTGAAAAATAGGCAATTAAATCATTTTTCTCTTCTGGATACTTTTTAGAAAACCATGTATTTTTGCTATTCATGTAGCCTTCAAAATTTGATACTACTTTATCATATTCTTTTAAAAAGTTGATATCTTTCGCTACATCTTCTAATCTTTCTTGCGATACATGTTTTAAAAATTTAACTGGATTCTTATTGGATTGTTCCCATAAATCTCTATCAATTTTTTGAAATAATCTTAAAAATTCTGTGTTCCAAGACCACCATAAATTATTAGCAATTTCAGATAATTTTTCTATCCTTTTTGGTAATTGTGGATTTACCGTAATTCTATTGAATAAATACATTTTTTATTTTTTCCTCCTTCGTATTTTCAAGCTTTTTTCTAATCGTAATTCGATACTTCTATTATCTATTAAATGTTTTTATTTGTCAAATGTTTTCAGATAGATTTTATAAGTTTTTTTATCTTTAATTTTTAAAGCCTAAAATCGGATGATTCTCCAAATTTTAGGCCTTATTTCTATTTTATTGTCCCCAATTTATTGTAGCTGAACAAGCATTGTTCCAATCACTATGCCATCCTGAAGGTCTATTTGTATATCCTTGTATATTTATCGTTTGAGATGATATCCATCCCGTAAAAGCGAACATTTCTATACTTGTTACACTACTTGGGATTGTTATACTACTTAAATTTTTGCAATTAGTAAATGCCATCCACCCAATGCTTGTTACACTACTTGGTATATCAATTTCTTTTAACGAATATTCTAGTCCAAACAAACCTGCCCAAAACGCATATATACCTATTTCTTCAACTGTATTTGGGATTTCTATTTTCTCTACTCCCACAAAGAACGACCTTCCAGCACTCGAATCTTCTGGGTCATTCATTCCTATCCCTTTAATACTTTGGCATCGTGATGGAATCCTTACTTTAGTATAAGATGTTATATTACTGGTATATCCTATAATTGTGTTATACCCCTTTTCTCCTTCTGTATCACTTTCCCAAATAAAACAATCTTCTGGTGTTGCTGTTTTGTCCCATTCGCCAGAATTAAAAATTGTGCCATCTTCAAATATCTTTATCTCTTCTCTATTTACTGTTGCAGTTAATGGAAAACTTCCTTCTGTAATTGTATTTGGTACTCCTACCATTTCTTCTATCTCTTCTAAATTTTTTCTTAATTCACTATAATCTAATTTTCCATCTGTTCCATAACTTCCCAAAAACGCTAATTTTACTTGTTCCTCTATATTTGCATTATTAGTTTCTGTTTTTGCTTTATTGGCCTGTGTTAATATTCCATTTTCTCCAGTTAATGTTGCAAGCGCCACTCCCGCAAGTATTAAAAGAACAATAATTGTTATAACTAAGGCTATTAATGTGATACCTTTGTTTTCTATTACGTCAAATCTTTCTTCTTTTGTTTTCTTCTTCACTTTTACATTCATCTTTTGAACCCCTTTCTTTTCTTCATTATTCACATTTTTTCATAAGCTATTCCAATTTGCCAAAATTTGTATAACTTTTTTCAGTATTATTATACACATTTGCAACTACTTTTGCAAGCATTTTTAGGTGCATATTTAGTTTGTTTTTCATTATAAAATATAAATAATAAAATGATTAAAAAAGGTAGTGATTTAGATTGCGAAAATTAAAAATACCACAAAATCATAGTGGAGTTAGTAAAACATTACGTTTGCCTGAAAACTTAGTAAACGACATTCAAATTCTATCGGATTTAAAAAATATTTCTTTTAATAAGACTATTATTGAACCTGTCTCTTATACACATCTGACGCTGCCGACG
>USQP01000047.1 GCA_900556945.1 uncultured Clostridium sp. | reverse complement strand
TACTACGCGTCTCGTGGGCTCGGAGATGTGTATAAGAGACAGCTATGAAAGGTGCTTGTTTGTAATAAAAAAGTCATAAAAAAATAGTTTACAAACTAAAAATTATATGTTATAAAAGCAATGTGCAAAACAGAGGAAGTGTCTCAAAGTGGACAGTATGTCCATTAGGAAACGTCCCCAATTGGACACTCAAAGGGACAAAGGAGGAATTATTTTGAAAAACGGAATTAAAACTTTAGCTATGTGGTTAATAATAGGAGTAATATTTATTGTTGTATTATCATCTATTGTAGAAAATAGTGATTCAAAACTTAAATATTCTGAGTTAATTGCAGATATTAATAGCGGGAATGTAGAATCCATTCAGGTGGAATCGGATGGAAAGACGGCAACCGTACAATTGAAAGATGAAAAAGTAAAAAAAGAAGTAAATATTCCAGATATGCAAAGCTTTATGGCTTATACGGAAGATTTCTTGAAAGATGGAGCTTTTACATTAGAAGAAAAGTCACAATCTATTTTTGTAACAATACTTAGTCTACTAACCCCATTTGGATTATTAATTATATTCTTTATATTCTGGTTCTTTATGATGGGTGGAGCAAATAATGGTAACCCAGGAAACAAAACAATGTCATTTGGAAAAAGTAAAGCTAGAATGATGACACCAGCAGAAAAGAATAAAATTACATTTGAAGATGTGGCAGGTGTAGACGAAGAAAAAGAAGAATTAGAAGAAATCGTACAATTTTTAAAAAATCCAAAGAAATTTACAGATATGGGAGCAAGAATACCAAAAGGTGTCTTATTAGTTGGTCAACCAGGTACAGGTAAGACTTTACTTGCAAAAGCAGTGGCAGGAGAAGCAGGCGTTCCATTCTTTATCATTAGTGGTTCTGACTTCGTAGAAATGTTCGTCGGTGTTGGTGCTTCAAGAGTAAGAGATTTATTTGACCAAGCAAAGAAAAATGCACCATGTATCATTTTTATCGATGAAATTGATGCAGTAGGACGTCAGAGAGGTGCAGGACTTGGCGGAGGACATGATGAAAGAGAGCAAACTTTAAATCAATTATTAGTAGAAATGGATGGATTTGCTGAAAATGAAGGCGTAATTGTGTTAGCAGCAACAAACAGACCAGATGTATTAGATAAAGCGCTTTTAAGAGCGGGAAGATTTGATAGACAAATTGTAGTAGGATTGCCAGATGTAAAAGCAAGAGAGCAAATATTAGAAGTACATTCGAGAAAGAAAAGATTATCGGATGATGTTGATTTAAAGGTAATTGCCAAAAACACATCAGGATTTGCAGGTGCAGATTTAGAAAATGTATTAAATGAAGCGGCTCTTTTAGCAGCAAGAAGAAATCTGACTGAAATTGGAATGAAAGAAATTGAAGATGCTATGGTAAAAGTAACAATGGGACCTGAAAAGAAAACAAAAGTAAGAAGTGATAAGGAAAATAGATTAGTTGCTTATCACGAAGCAGGTCATGCAGTTGTTAGTCATTATTTAGAAACACAAGATCCTGTTCATCAAATATCAATTGTGCCAAGAGGTATGGCAGGTGGATATACAATGTATAGACCAACAGAAGATAAATCATTTATGTCAAAAACAGAAATGGAAGAAAATATTGTATCACTACTTGGTGGTAGAGTAGCAGAAGCACTTATTTTAAATGATATTTCAACAGGTGCAAGTAATGACATTGAAAGAGCAACAAAAATTGCAAGAAGTATGGTTACGAAATATGGTATGAGTGATAGAATAGGAGCATTAATGCTAGGCTCTAGCCAAGAAGAAGTATTCTTAGGAAGAGATTTTGCTCAAGCTAAAGAGTATTCGGAAGAAACAGCTGCTATTATTGATGAAGAAACTAAGAAAATAGTTGATACAGGATATAATAGAGCAAAACAGATACTATCTGACAATATCGATAAATTACATCAAGTTGCAGGAATCTTATTAGAAAAAGAGAAAATCGAAGCAGATGAATTTGAAGCGATTTTTGGAGAAGAATAAAATTTTGGGGACGGAGGAAAAGTTTCAACCTTCGTCTTTTTTTATATCTTTAATACTAGGTTAAAATGAAACTTTTCCTCCGTCCCTAAATTTTCATATTTTATATTGCTATTTTCGTTTTTTTAGTATAAAATATGATTACAGTTCGAATTTAAAATTCTTGTCTCGCTTCCAGAGTTTATATATTAATATTTTTTACTAAAACATAGCTGGAGCGATACTGGTCCAGGTCTTGACTTTAAAATATTAATATATAAGCTTTTCATGCTATTTAAAGTCAATTAGTCTGAATTGTAATTTAATTAGAGAAAGGTCTAAGCGGTGTAGCAAATGAAGAATTATTATGAGATATTAGAAGTAAATCCAAGAGCATCACAAGAAGTGATTGAAAAAGCTTATCGAGTATTAGTAAAGAAATATCATCCAGATTTATATTCTGGAGAAAAGAGAATGTATGCTGAACAGAAGGCAAAAGATATCAACGAGGCATATAGAATACTTTCAGATACCTTTTTGAAAGAGCAATATGATGCAGAATTAGAAAAAGAAGCTTCTTATTTTGACCCATATATCAATGAACAAAATAGAAAAAAATCAAGGCAAAGGAGAAATGTTCAAAATAATAAAGAGGCTAGGGAAGATTTGAATCAAGAACAAGAGAATATCGAGCAAAAAAATTATGGGGTTGGCACACTTATGAGTATGTTTGGCTTAGTACAAACTATATTTAAAAATATGCCGAAAAAGAGAAGAGAAGGCAAAAAAGCAATGCAAAGAGAAGATTGGATTGCTATTGGATTGACTATTATCATTATGTTAGTTTTAGGAGTAATATTTTGGTTTATTCCTGCAACAAATGGATTTATGAGAACGATCTTACCATTTGTATAAAATATAAGAAAGAAGATGATAGATATGCATTATGCTGATATAAAGAAAGCTGATATAGCCAATGGAATAGGAGTAAGAGTATCTGTTTTCGTGAGTGGTTGTACTCATCACTGCAAAAATTGTTTTAATAGTGAAGCTTGGGATTTTAACTATGGAAAAGAATTTACGGAAGAAGAAATTGAAAAGGTTATAAAAGAATTAGATCATCCTTATGTAGCAGGTCTATCTTTATTAGGAGGAGAACCATTAGAGCATGTTAATCAGCAAGGGTTGTTGCCGCTATTAAAAAGGGTAAAAGAAAAATTTCCAGAAAAGAATATTTGGTGTTATTCGGGATATACATTTGAAACAGATGTTATGGGAAAAATGTATAAGAATTGGGAAGAAACACCAGAGATTTTATCCTATATAGATGTTTTGGTAGATGGAAAATTTGAAGAAGATAAAAAAGACATTAAGTTAAGATTTAGAGGCTCTAGTAATCAGCGAATTTTAGATGTGAAAAAGTCATTAAAAGAAAACAAAGCTGTATTATTTGAGTTCTAGCTATTGACAAGTTATGCCAATTTGGAGTATAATAATTACGTTATAAGGGTTATCCCACATACAGTTTCGTATGGACCGGAAGGAGGGGAATATAAATGTCAGAGATAAAAGTTAATAATGGTAATATAGAAGATGCTTTAAAAAGATTTAAAAGACAATGTGCAAGAAATGGAGTTTTACAAGAAGTTCGTAAAAGAGAGCATTATGAAAAACCTAGTGTAAGGAGAAAGAAAAAATCAGAGGCAGCAAGAAAAAGAAAATTTAATTAGAAAATTGGGATTGGAAGTAAAAGGGGGTATAGACATACACTTTAACTTCCAATTTTTGTTTCGATTTTTGCTATTAACCTAAAGTATTTTATATTATTTTGTAATACCTTGTGTATTACAACTAACAAAATAAAAATTAATGGTAAGTTGCTCCAATCGCATTCTACTTCCATTCGCTTGGTCGCTTATGCGATATTACAAAATAATATAGAATATCTTAGATCACAGTATGGAGGGTTCAGGCTAAAAATTATTTTTTACACATAATTATTATAAAGTAATTAAAAATCACAAAAATGTGTATAATAAAGATAGAAAAAAGGAGGAAATTTAATGGAATATAAAGAGAATGAGATAAAGAAAGGAATTAAACTTCATACCATAAATAATGATAAATTTAAAACAAACTTGATAGCTGTTTTTTTAACAACGGAATTAAACCGAGAAAATGTAACAAAAAATGCATTAATTTCGTCTATTTTAAGAAGAGGATCTAAGAATATGCCATCACAAGAAGAAATAAGTAAACAAATGGAATCAATGTATGGAGCTGAATTCGATTGTGGACTAGATAAGACAGGAGACAATCAAGTTTTAAAATTTTATATAGAAGTTATTAATGATAATTTTTTACCACAAAAAGATGAAGATATGTTGAAAACTGCTATTCAAAAATTACTTGAAATTGTATTTAATCCATATCTAGAAAAGGACAGCTTTAAGCAAAAATATGTTGAACAGGAAAAAAATAATGTAAAACAAAAAATAGAAGGAAAAATAGATAATAAAGCTAAATATGCATTAGATCGATGTATGGAGGAAATGTACCCTGATTCTCCATTTGGATTATACAAATTTGGATATATAGAAGACTTAGAAGGAATAAATGGTAAAGATTTATATTCTTATTATAAAGAGTTAATTCATTCATGCAAAATAGATATATTTGTTTCAGGAAACATAAAAGAAGAAACGGAAGAAATGATAGAGAAAAATGAAAACATACAGAAGTTACAAGAAAGAAATCCTAAATATAAAATCCCAACAATTGAAAAAAAGGAAAATCAAGAAAAGGAAAATGTAGTTACAGAATCAATGGAGGTAACACAGGGAAAATTAGTATTAGGTTTAGATATAGATATGGATGAAGAAGAACGAAGATATGATACTTTAATTTATAATAGTATATTAGGTGGAACAGCAAATTCAAAAATGTTTCAAAATGTTAGAGAAAAAGCACATTTAGCCTATGTAGCAAGTTCAAGTTATTTGCGTTATAAGAACAATATATTCGTTAATTGTGGAATTGAAATAGAAAATTATGAAAAAGCATTAGGGCTAATTAAAGAACAAATTGAAGACATGAAAAAAGGAGAGTTTACACAAGAAGATATTGAAAATGCTAAAAAAGGAATTATAGCAACCATAAAAACAATTGATGATGAACAAGATACAGAAATAAATTACTATTTTGGGCAAGAATTAACACAATCTAAAGTTTCATTGGAAGAATATAGAAATAAAATAAATAACGTGGGAAAAGAAGATATCATTGATATTGCAAATAAGGTTAGAATAAATACGGTTTATTTTTTAAAGGATTAGTTTGAAAAATAATTTTGATTTATTTTTCGAATTAGATTTATGTCTTAAAAAAGATGAAATTTAAAAGAGAGGAGCAAAGTTAATGCAAGCGATTGAAAATTTAAAAATGAAAGAAAAGCTTTATATAGAAAAATTAGATAATGGATTAACTGTTATGATAATTCCAAAGCCAGGAGTTCAAAAGAAGTATATTATTTGGGGAACAAACTATGGATCCAATGACAGTAAATTTATTGTCCCTGGAGAGGAAAAAGAAACAGAAGTACCGAATGGAGTAGCACATTTTTTAGAACACAAATTATTTGAACAAGAAAATGGAACGAATAGTTTAGATGTTTTAACTGCTTTAGGAGTTGAGGCAAATGCTTATACGACAAATGATCATACGGCCTATTTATTTGAAAGTACAGATAATTTTTATGAAGCAATGGATGAACTAATGGATTATGTTCAACATCCTTATTTTACAGATGAAAATGTAGAAAAAGAAAAAGGGATTATTGGTCAAGAAATTATGATGTATGATGATTATCCGGACTGGAGAGTATATTTGAATACGATGCAAGCAATGTATCATAACAATCCAATCAAGATTGATATCACAGGAACCATAGAGACCATTCGTAAAATTGATAAAGAAATTTTATATAAATGTTATCACACTTTTTATCATCCATCTAATATGGCGTTAGTAGTTTGTGGAGATTTTGAACCAAATGAAATATTAGAACAAATAAAAAAACGTTTAATTAAAAATAACAGTCAAGGTGAAATAAAAAGAATTTATCCAGAAGAACCAGAAACAATTGTGCAAGAAAAAATAGAACAGAAATTAGGAGTGAGTCAACCACTTTACACCATAGGAATTAAAGATAGTGTTAATAAACAAACGCCAGATTATAAAAATGAAATGGTAAAAAAACATATTGCAATTGAAATTTTATTAAATTTATTAATAGGAAGAAGTTCGA
>USQP01000046.1 GCA_900556945.1 uncultured Clostridium sp. | reverse complement strand
ACGAGATTACTACGCGTCTCGTGGGCTCGGAGATGTGTATAAGAGACAGGTTATACACATTGCTATCTAATTTATTTCCCAATTCTACTATAAATTCTGCAATTTTGGGTAATGCTTCCCATGGATAAGTAACACTTTCTAATAATTTTTTTGCTATTGTTTCATCCAAATTATATAATTGGCTAATTTTACATTTTTCCATTTTTTCTTCCTTTCTTGGAAACAATTTTGAATGATTCATTTTGTCTATTTTCGTTTTCTTCTCTCCCAGTATTTTTCATATAACTCTTTTGCTGTTTTAGGGCTATCCGCACCTTCTTTATTTTTTACTGGTGCAAATTCTTCTTCTCTTTTTACTCTAAGTATAGCCATATCATCAAAAAGTTCAAATGCATCAAATATGAAGGATTCAAACTTATATGAGTTGGGTTCTTGTGGCACTATTTCTCTTCCCATTTCATCTAAATATGTATTCTTCTTAAAAGCACTATGATACATTAATGTTTCTTTGCTTATTTTTTCAATCGCTTCAATCGTATATAAATGGCACATAATATTTGATTCTCCAAATCTTAGCTCTCCCTCTTTATCTACTTCTTCTGCCATTTTTTCTGGTAGCTCAGCATACTCTATCACTTTTGGATGGCCATTCATTTTGCAAAATACGCCTACTTTTTCATGAGGATTTGCTTTTACTACTGACTTAGAAGCAATTTGTACTCCTTTTTTTATCGCTGATCCAATTAAAGTTACATCTGCCATTTTTAATAAAACATTATCCACACCACCGATAAAAATCCATTTAATTCCCTTTTCCTTCATATCAGCCAGACATCCACTTTCTCTCAAAGATGCGTAGGTACCACCATTTCCATCTGATGCTTCTTTTATTTTAAAAGATTTGCTAATTAAGAATTTTCCTTCTGTGTTTACTAAAGGTAATTCATTTTGTACAAATATAGTAATATTGTTTTTGCCATAACCAAAATAGTTATTTCTTTCCAAAAATTCTGTTGTTTCTTTATTGTTTTCTTTACTTGTCATGATATACCATGGAATGATTGTATGATATTTTTTATTCGCTTCTTTTAAGTTATCTGCTAATATGTCAAATAAATATTTTCCTTTTCCATAAACATCTAATTTAAAAGTTCCTTTTGGTCCTGTATGCCCTAACCTTGTGCCTTGCCCTCCTGCCATTGTAACTACAGCATATTCTCCATTTCGTATAATCTCTTCCCCTAACTTGTCAAGTTCATCTTTTTGTTCTTTTGATAATTTTTCCTTATCTAAATAATGAATGGATTCTATTTTATTTTCCTTTATTTCAAACTTTTTTTTTGTATTATCATATAATTCCATAATTTGATGAAAATCGATGTTATTGATTTGATCAATTAACTCTTGTTTTTTTGTCTCATCTAATTTATTATATAAATTTATGATATGATTTTGTTTATATTCTTTTAATAAGTCTATTGCATTTTGTGTTTTAACCATTTTTTTCATTCCTTTCGCTTTACTAACATATTATATGACCTACTTTTTAATATTGCTATTCTATCATATATCTTTTTGTTTATCAAGTTTTTTCATTTTAACTTGTCATATTCCCAAATTTTCTTCCATATATATTAACTAAAGAATTTAGTACAAACATTTTTCTTAGAATTGAAGGAGGTATATAGATGGAAAATACAAGATTGTATCAAGACATCGCAAAAAGAACGGATGGTGATATTTATGTAGGAGTTGTTGGTCCAGTACGAACTGGAAAATCTACTTTTATCAAAAAGTTTATGGATTTACTAGTAATTCCTAACATTAATAATGAATACAAGAAGGAAAGAGCAAAAGATGAACTGCCACAAAGTGCAGGCGGAAAAACCATTATGACAACAGAGCCAAAATTTGTTCCAAATGAAGCTATTGAAATTACTTTAGACAACAATTTAAAGTTTAAAACAAGATTGGTTGACTGTGTCGGCTATTTGGTGGATAACGCTATTGGTTATTTGGAAGATGATATGCCTAGAATGGTAAAAACACCTTGGTCTTCTGAGGAAATACCTTTTGAAACAGCAGCTGAAATAGGCACGAAAAAAGTAATTGAAGAACATTCTACGATTGGAATATTGGTTACTACAGATGGAACTGTTACGGACATTCCAAGAGAAGATTATATTAAAGCAGAAGAAAGAGTCGTTTCTGAATTAAAAGCTTTAAATAAGCCTTTTATTATTGTTTTAAATTCAGCTGAACCTAACTCTAATTATACACAAGAATTAGCCAATACATTAAGTGAAAAATATGGAACTACTGTTGTTCCAACAAACTGTGAAACTTTAACAATTGATGATATCAACAATATGTTCTCAAAAATTCTATATGAATTTCCAGTAGAACAAATCAAAATCAAATTTCCTAGATGGATCGATGGTTTGAATTTTACTCATCCTTTAAAAAATGAACTATATAAAGAAATTAAAGAAGCATTTGAAAAAGTTAATGTATTAAAAGATGTTTCAAATTGTGCCAATTCTATTAAACAAACAGAAATCATTACAAGTACTTCCATTACTGACATTCAACTAGGTTCTGGTAATGTTAATATTGAAATAACCTTAAAAGAAGAATTATTTTACAGTGTTCTTTCTGAAATTACTGGAGTTAACGTTTCGAATGAAGGCGATTTATTCAGCATTATTTCTGAGCTTTCTTCTACTAAAAAGAAATATGATAAAATAGCTTATGCCTTAGATGAAGTAGATCGTAAAGGATATGGAATTGTAACACCTTCTATTGATGAACTAATTTTAGAAGAACCAGAAATGGTAAAACAAGGATCTAGATTTGGTGTAAAACTAAAAGCAACTGCACCTTCTATCCATTTAATCAAAACTAATGTAGAAACAGAGGTCTCTCCTATTGTTGGATCGGAAAAGCAGTCAGAAGAATTAGTAAATTACTTACTTTCAGGTTTTGAAAATGATCCTAAACAGATTTGGGAATCTAATATATTTGGAAAAAGTTTACATGAACTCGTAAATGAAGGATTACAAACCAAACTCTCTAAAATGCCCGAGGATGCTCAAATTAAATTACAGGAAACTTTAGAAAGAATTGTAAATGAAGGTAGTGGCGGATTAATTTGTATTATTTTATAAAAATTTTTTCTCCACTGAAATTAATCTAAAAAGCTGTCACCTAAGGTTGACAGCTTTCTTCACTTTCTATTTTTAAACATCTTTTTAATACAATTGTAAGCACCATAAAATTGATAATCGAAATTATAATAATTCTAATAATTCTTCCTAACATTGGTTCAAGAGGAGCAATATTGAACCACCAATTTAAGAATGTTAAACCACATATAAATACTCCCATTAATATGATTGCCAAAGATAATCTAAAGATTGATATAGGAAATATTGTTTCTTCACTTTTTCTAGCTTTAGAAAATGTAAATAATAAAATTAGTCCACAAATTCCTGTTGCAATAACGCATAAACTTGAATATTGTTCCGTAGGAATGATTCCTTTTTTATGTAAGATAGATATTACAAATATATTAAGAGCAACCGTTAATCCAGTAGGTAATGCCCTTGCCGTAACATTTTTTAAAAAGTTTCCTTTTATTTTTTCTCTATTTGGCTCTAGTGCTAATATAAAAGATGGAATCCCTATTGTTATTATGCTAATTAAACTTAACTGAATTGGCACAAACGGATATGCTTCCCCCATAAACAAGAACATCAAGGCAAGAATAGTAGAATATATTGTTTTTACTAAAAATAAAGAAGCCGAACGTCCAATATTATTTATCGTTCTTCTACCTTCTGCTACTACTTTTGGCATAGAAGCAAAGTTAGAATCTAGCAATACTAATTGTGCTACATTTTTACTTGCATCACTACCATTTGCCATAACAATACTGCAATCTGCTGCTTTTAAGGCTAAAACATCATTCACACCATCTCCTGTCATGGCTACTGTTTTTCCCTTATCTTGAAGTGCTAATACTAGTTCCTTTTTTTGCGTTGGAGATACTCTACCAAATATCGTATATTGTGAAACAATTTCTTTTATTTCTTTATCGCTTTTTATCGTTGACATATCTATATATTTCCCATAATTTTTAATGCCAACTTGTTTAGCTATTTTTGAAACGGTGATTGGATTATCTCCAGAGATAATCTTAATATCTACGCCTTGTTTCTTAAAATATTCTAGTGTGTTCTTCGCTTCTTTTCTTATCTTATCTAGAATTAAGATATATCCAATCAATTCAACCTTTTCTGGTATTTTGTTTTGTATGAATTTTTCTTCTGAATGTGCCAATACAATTACTCTATAGTCCTTAGCATATTTTTCTATCGTATTTTTATAAGTATTAAATTGTTCTCTTAGCACCATTTCTGGAGCACCTATTATATAGGTTCCAACTTTCTCAAAATTAATTCCGAGACCACTTATTTTTAGATGAAAATGCTACTTTTTGCACCGGCTTAAATTCTTTTGTTACTTCTTTAAAATAATTTTTAATCGCCTCTATCGTTGAATTTTCATCTTCTGATGCTTTTGCCATATTTGCCAAAATATTTGTCATTCCATTTTCTGAACTATTTATAGGAATATAATCTTTTACTTCCATTCTACCTTCTGTTAAAGTCCCTGTTTTGTCTAAGCACAAGGTATCTACTCTTGCTAAAGTTTCAATGCAATATAATTCTTGTACTAATACCTTTGACTTAGATAGTCTGATAACACTAACAGCTAAAACTGTACTGGTTAATAATACTAATCCTTCTGGTATCATTCCAATTACTGCCGCTACACTTTTTACAACTGCACTCTGTATGTTCGCTCCTGGCAAATGCAATTGTCTATAAAATAATGCTATACCAATTGGTATAATTGCAAAAGTTAAAAACTTAATAATCTTATTTAAAGCTGTCATTATTTCAGAATTAACTTTTTTTATGTATTTTGCTCCACTAGAAATCTTAGCGGTATAGTTTTCTTCTCCAATATGTTCTACTCTTGCCATACATTTTCCACTCACGATATAACTTCCTGATAGCAACATTTCTCCTTCTTTTTTTTCAATGCTATCGGGCTCTCCTGTAATAAACGATTCATTTACCTGAACCTTTCCTTTTATAACCATACTATCTGTAGCAACCTGATTTCCTGTATGAAATTCTATTATATCATCTAAAACTAAATCATTAATTGATATTTCTTGTTTTTTTCCATCTCGTATGACTCTTGCCTTACTACTTGCCATTAAGGAAAGTTTATCTACTACCCTTTTAGAATGAATTTCCTGAAATGTGCTAATCGCCGTATTTATAATAACAATTGCCAAAAATAACATATTTTTGTATGATCCCACCATAAATATAGCAATTGCTAAAAATAAATTTAAAAAGTTAAATAAAGTAAAAAAGTTTTCAAATAAAATTCTTTTTATACTTTTGCTAGGAACTGATGTATCATAATTAACCAAATCTTTTTCTTGCCTTTTTTTTACTTCTTCTGCTGTTAATCCTAGTTCAATTTTTTGTTTCATTTCTAATTCCATTTTTTCTCCTTAACCATTTAAACGATATCTAAAAATCTTGATTACTAATATTAGGATATTCAAATACTTTTCCATCTGGTGTAAATTGCCCACTTGGTGTGTGGTCTCGATTAAAATTGTTCGAACCTTTCAAAAAATATCTGTATTTTGATTCGTTACTTACCTTTCCTCCTGACACAATCGGGTCATCCCAAGTTGTATCAATAGCATACCAAGTTTCTTCCACTTTGACATAGTTCCAAGCGTGATTTTCTGTTTGTCCTTCTGAATTTGTACCTTTTCCTATTACTAATACACATGGTATTTGCATACTATCCATAATATATTTAAAAGATCTAGCATATCCTTCACATACCGCAACATGATTGATGAAAGTACCATATACATCATATATATTTTTCTTTGATATAGTTGTATCATATTCAACATTGTCTACTAAATAATCATGTACCATTTTTATATCTTGATACGTATCTCCTGTTTTCTTAGTAACTATATTGGCTTTCACTTGTTCAATTTTATTGATTGCTTCATCTACTTGCCCTTTAGATGAAAATCCATCTGCTAAATAGTTGCTTTCACTTCCATGATCAATATAAACATAGTATATCTTTTTATTACCAGTTGTAGTAGTTTCAATATTTAAATACATTTTATTCGGGCTTAAATAAAAAACTCCTGGATTGTCATAAGTATAAGCTTCGATTGCTGATTGATAATATTTTCCTAGCTCATCTTGTCCATTCTCTTTCCTTAATATAGAAGAAAATGTATCCCCTAATTCTATCTTATAGGTACCTGTTTTTAAGTTTTCTTGATTTGCTTCTAATGCTTTATAACTGTCTCTTATACACATCTGACGCTGCCGACGAAGCTAGAAGTGTAGA
>USQP01000045.1 GCA_900556945.1 uncultured Clostridium sp. | reverse complement strand
AGATGTGTATAAGAGACAGATATGGTATTTTATCATATTTTTCAGTAATTTGCAAGTAAAATAGGAAATTCTATAAAAAAAGTTTTAAAAGTCAGTTAATCCACACTTTTTTAAATAAAATTATTGTAAAATAAACAAACTTATGGTATAGTGAAAAAGAAAAAAACAAGGAGGGATACCTATGATAGCAATTGGTAGTGACCATGGAGGATATAAATTAAAAGAGGAAATAAAAAAATATCTAGATGAAAAAGATATAAAATACAAAGATTTTGGATGCATGAATGAAGAAAGGGTAGAATATCCTAATATTGCAAAAGAAGTTGCAAAAGAAGTTCAAAGTAGAAAGTATGAGTCAGGAATATTAATTTGCCGTTCTGGCATGGGAATGAGTATAGTAGCCAATAAGTTCAAAGGTATTAGATGTACACCTTGCTACAATGAATACACAGCTAAATATTCAAGATTGCACAACAATAGCAATATATTAGCGATAGGAGCAGATGATGTTTCGACAAATGAGGCAATTTGTATATTAAGAATGTGGCTTGCAACCGAATTTGAAGGTGGAAGACACGAAGAGAGACTAAAAATAATAGAGGAAATAGAAAACGAAAACATGAAATAGGAGGCTAAAATCTATGTGGGGAGATATAGCAATTGCATTCTTACTAGCATTCATAGTTACTTTTATGGCAACACCATATACTATAAAAATTGCACATAAAGTAGGAGCAGTTGATGTTCCAAAAGATGAAAGAAGAATGCATAAAAAAGCAATGCCTAAATTTGGTGGACCTGCAGTTATCTTAGGTTTTTTAGTATCTGTTATTTACTTGCTTATTGTAATGAGTATGGAGAATACAATTAATTTATTTGGATCAGAAAGTTACGGAATGAAGTTATTAGGAATGTTTCTGGGAATATTGGTAATAAGTATAACTTGTATGATAGATGATATAATAACCATAAAACCAATCGTAAAACTAATAGGACAAGTAGTGGCAGCAGCTATCGTAGTGGGATTTGGAGTTAGAATTGGAGACTTTAATGTAGTATTTTTTAATACATCTGAATTAGGTGAAATATTTTCTGTTTTATTAACTATAATATGGATAGTGGGAGTAACAAATGCAATTAATCTAATAGATGGTTTAGATGGATTAGCAGCGGGAATTTCCGTTATATCAGCAATATCCTTATTAGTCATATTTGTTTTAAATGGTTCACCACTTATATCCATTGTTTTAATAACTGCGCTAGCTGGAGCATTAGTAGGATTTTTACCTTTCAACTTTTCACCAGCAAAAACATTTATAGGAGATACAGGGTCAAATTTCCTAGGGTTTTCTTTATCAATTATAGCAATATTAGGGGTAGCAAAGACTTATACGATAGCAGTTATTGTATTACCATTAATTGTATTAGGATTACCAATATTTGATACCTTGTGGGCTATTATAAGAAGGTTGATTAAAGGAAAATCAATTAAAGCAATTTTTAAAGCAGATAAAGGACATTTACATCATAGAATTGTTGCAAAAGGATTTAGTCAAAAACAAGCAGTTCTAATTTTATATGGCATAGGTGCAACATTTGGAATATTTGCGGTTATACTATTAGATAGTGGAATATGGAAAGCATTATCTTTCTTATTAATGGTAATTGTAGCAATCGGTTTAGGATATAAGAACTTTCAAGAAGAAAAGTCAGATATTAAAAAATATGAATGTGTGGAATGCAAATATATTTATAATCCTAAATTTGGAAATGAGAGAGCAGGAATTAAACCGGGAACATCATTTGATGATTTACCAGAGGATTGGGTTTGCCCAGTCTGTGGAGAAGGAAAAGATATGTTTGAAATACATCAATAGCAGTAGAAAATGGCTAAGGAGGTGAAGAAAGATGTATGTATGTTTAGCCTGTGGATATGTATATGATCCAGAAAAAGGAGATCCAGATAGTGGGATTGCTCCAGGAACAGCTTTCGAAGATATACCAGATACTTGGGTTTGCCCAATTTGTGGAGTAGGAAAAGATATGTTTCAAAAACAAGATTAATAAAATGAAAAGTAAACAAGAAGAATATCTTAATTTAGAAGATATTCTTCTTGTTTTTTGAATATTAACGCTATAATTGCTAATATTAAATTGAAGATACAGATATTATGATAGATATAGTTGCTACCATATCAATGCTTTTAAATTACAAGTTATTTTAAATTTAAAAGAGGCTGTAATTGACAATTTTTAAGGCATATGATATAATTTTTACATTGGGAAAAAAATAAAAAGCATTAGATAAAACTTAAAAATATCGAATAAAGAAATGGAGAAATAAGATATGATAAGTGTAATAATTCCAGCTTATAATGAAGAGAAAAATATAAAAACAGTCATAAATATTTGTAAAAAAAGTAAAAATGTAAGTGAAATTATTGTGGTAAACAATTTGAGTACAGATAGAACAAAAGAAATAGCAGAACAGGAAGGGGCTAAAGTTATATTTTGTGACAAACAAGGAAAAGGTTATGCAATGGAGATGGGAATAAAAGAAGCTAAAAATGAGTGTGTTGTCTTTCTAGATGGTGACATCAAAGATTATAAAGATGAGGTAGTAGATTTGTTAGCCAATCCAATTTTAAAAGGAGAAGCAGACTTTGTTAAGGCCGGATTTGAAAGAGAGCATGGGAGAGTTACCTTTTTAGTAGCTCAACCATTATTATCACTTGTATTTCCAAATATGAAGAAATATGAACAGCCATTAAGTGGAATGATAGCAGGAAAAAAAGAGTTTTTTGAAAAAATAGAATTAGAAAAAGATTATGGCGTAGATATTGGAATTTTATTAGACATGACTGCTTTAAATGCAAGAATTGAAGAAGTTCATATTGGGAAAATAGAAAATGTATCAAAAGATTGGCGATTGTTACAAGCCATGTGTACAGAAGTCATGAGGGCAATATTAAAAAGAACGGATAAATTATCTTAATTCATCCGTTTTTTCATGGGCAATGATTTTAGTCGAATCATATTCAACATAGGAACAATTATCTAAGGTGATTCCTAATAAATCCATATTATGCGGAAAACCATTAAAATAGCAATTTGCGGCTATATTCACACCATTATGAGTAACAATCAAAATATTTTTGTCTGGATATTTTTGACACAAATTTTTTAAAAAAGAATGAATTCTATCAAAAAATTCTTGTATCGGTTCAACGTCTTTATTTTTATAATTTTTGTTGTAATCCCAATATAAATTCTTATCATAATCTGTACCAAAGACACCCTCTAAAAAACCGAAATTTCTTTCTTTTAAGGATGGATCTGTAATAAGCGGAGCAGATTTTTTATTAATAATTTTTGCGGTTTCTAATGCTCTGCCAAGAGGAGAAGAAATAATTAAATCATAATTAAGATCTTCAATATTGTTAGCTAAAATATGAGCTTGCTTAATGCCAGTGCTATTTAGTGGAATATCTACACAACCTTGTAGTCGATTTTCTACATTCCATTTGGTTTGACCATGACGGACTAAAAAAACTTTCATTCGTTACCTCCATTTAACAGTTTGTAAAATTTATTGTAATAATAGAGTTTGGACTGCAACATATTTAGTGGTTTCACTGTATACTTTTCATCTGGGTTATCGGGTACATAAATATTGTCGAATTTCTGCTGTAAAGTTTTTTGTATAGATAATTTATCAGAAAAATTAGAAGAATCCAGTTCAGTTAAAATTTGAAATAACAGTCTAAGATATCTTCTTTCACATTTTTCAATCAGTTCCTTATCTTTTAAATCTCTAAAAAAAGACATATAGTTTTCGTAAACATCTATTGCGGTTAAACGATTAACATTAAAAGGTTGATTCATAAAACTAGATTTATGTTGAACATATCCATATAGAATAGCACTAGAAGAAACTAGTCTTTTCGATTTGTAGAACAATTTATAAGTAGTAAGTTCATCTTCATAACGCTTTCCAAGGGGAAAACGAATATCATCAAATAAAGAAATTTTGTATAATTTATTACATACAATTACCGATTTTACGCAAATATCTAAATTTTCATTATGAATCCTATGTAATGATTCTATAGAATCAAATATGGAAAATTCTTGAGGATTAAAATCAGGAAAAGTATAATTTGTAATATCAGCTTCAGACAATTTAGTAAAGGAACATTCCGCAATATCTGCATTGTTATTAATAAGTATATTCAATAAATGCTCGTAAAAATAAGGCGAAATAATATCATCTGAATCTATAAAACTTATATAATCTGATGAAGCAGATTCAATCCCTAAATTTCTTACATAGGAAATCCCATGATTTTCTTGATGGATTACTTTTATACGATGGTCCTTTTTTGAATATTCTTCACAGATTTTTAAAGAAGAATCTGTAGAGCCATCGTCTATTAATATAATTTCTAAATTTTTATAAGTCTGATTTATTATGCTTTCTATACAGAAAGGTAAAAATGTCCCAGGATTATATACGGGAACTATAACACTAATTTTTTTTGAATACATAAAAAAACCTCCTTCTATATAATAGCACGATATAGCATGAATGTAAATACTTGAAAAAAACAATAAAATGTATTAAAATATAAAAGATAAAATAGAAAGAGGAGAGGAACATGAACGACAAAATTATAAAATTTTTAGCATATGATGGAAAGATATCAATTGTATGTGCAAATACTACAGAATTAGTAGAAAAGGCAAGAAAAATTCATGATTTAAGTCCATTAGCTACGGCAACATTTGGAAGATTACTTACAATTACCAGTATAATGGCACAAGAAATGAAAAATAGTACAGATAGATTAACCATACAATTAAAAGGAAATGGAAAGATAGGTACAATGCTAACTACAGCTAATAATTTTCCGAGGGTAAAGGGATATGTTGAAAATCCTCATGTTGATTTGCCTCTGAATGAATTTGGAAAGTTAGATGTAGGAGGGGCAGTAGGACAAGAAGGATATATTAATGTGATAAAAGATCTTGGCTTAAAAGAACCATATATAGGAATATCGCCATTAACCTCGGGAGAAATAGCAGATGATTTTACCAATTATTTTGTTCATTCTGAACAAAGAAATTCTGCCGTTGCATTAGGGGTATTAGTCAATAAAGATGGCGTGAAGAGGGCAGGTGGATATTTAATTCATCCAATGCCAGATGCAACAGAAGAAGAAATCTCAAAAGTAGAACAGTTTATTTTTAAAGCAGGAGCAATTTCTAAAATGTTAGATGAAAACTTAAGTTTATCAGAAATAGCAAAGAAGGTAACTGGCGATGAAAAGATAAAAGTAATAGAGGAAGAGCTTATACCAATCTATGAATGTGATTGTTCAAAAGAACATATGGCTGATGGATTAAAAACGTTAGAGGATTCACAAATAAAGCAAATTATTGAAGAAGATGAAAAAGCAGAGCTTATATGTCACTTTTGCAATAAGAAATATAATTTTTCAAAAGAAGAATTAGAAGAAATAGTAAAATCAAAATTAGAAAAGTAGCCAATATACTTGTCTTTAAATAAAAAATATTGTATATTAATATACATAGGGAATATAAAAAATTAGTGATTTCTTATATCATATAAATAATAAAAAAGATTATAAAAAGGAGAAGAAAAATGGAAGAAAAAATTTTGATTTTTGGACATAAAAATCCAGATACGGACTCAATTTGTTCAAGTATAGTAAAAGAAAGATTAAATAAGAAAAACGGACAGGATAATAGCAAAGCTGTTCGATTAGGAAAAGTTGGTAAAGAAACACAGTATGTGTTAGATTATTTAGAAATAGAAGCACCAGAATTAATTGAAAAAGTAGAAGAAGGTCAAAAAGTTATTATGGTGGATCATAATGAATTTTGTCAAAGTGTAGCTGGGATAGAGAAAGCAAAAATTATTGAAGTAGTAGATCATCACAGAATAGCTAATTTTGAGACATCAGACCCTCTATATTATACAGCCAGACCATATGGATGTACGGCAACTATTCTATTTCAAGAATATAAGGGCAAAGGATTTGAGATTGGCAAAGAGGAAGCAATATTGATGGCAAGTGCAATTATATCAGATACATTACTATTAAAGTCACCAACTACAACAGAACATGATAAAAAAGCATTGGCAGAGCTTAGTACAATAGCCAAAATTGATGTGAATCAATATGGTTTAGAAATGTTAAATGCAGGAACAGACTTAGATGATTTTACAGCGGAGCAATTAGTTAATTTAGATGCAAAAACATTAGAAAAAGGTACTACAAAATTAGTTATTGCACAAGTGAATACAGTATCAATATCAGATGTACTAAAAAGACAAGAAGAATTGGAAAATGCAATTAATAATGAAATTACGAAAAGCGGATTAGATTTATTTGTTTTAGCTATTACAGATATATTAAATCTGTCTCTTATACACATCTCCGAGCCCACGAG
>USQP01000044.1 GCA_900556945.1 uncultured Clostridium sp. | reverse complement strand
CTACACTTCTAGCTTCGTCGGCAGCGTCAGATGTGTATAAGAGACAGACATAATATACATACTTTTTTTCTTTGTTTTCTGAATCTTGGATTGTAATCCTCATCATAATTTTTATTATTATTTCTTCTATTTTGTTTTTTGTCTGCCATTTTATTTCCCCCCTCTTTTATCTAGAATGGTAGGTCATCACTTGAAGATACTTCAAAATCTGCGCCCATACTTCCAGGCTCAGTATTTCCAAATGTGTTTTCAAAAGTACTATTGCTTGAATCTCCATCTCTTCTGCTATCTGCAAAATAAGCTTCTTCTGCAACGACCTCTGTTACATAATGTTTGGTTCCTTGGTCATCATCCCAAGTTCTTGTTTGTATTCTTCCAATAATTCCTACTTGTTGACCTTTCTTAAAGTATTTGCTACAAAATTCTCCAAGCTTACTCCATGCAACAATGTTGATGAAATCTGCTTGTCTTTCTTCCCCTTGTCTTGCAAATCTTCTATTAACTGCTAAGCTAAAAGATGCTACTAATGTATTATTTGTTTGCGTATATCTTACTTCTGGGTCTCTTGTTAATCTTCCCATTAATATTACTTTGTTCATTTTTTATCACCTTTCTTACTTTAAATAAAGGCCCCTATCTTTATTTAATTATATATATTAGTTTTTCGGTTACACCGAATATAATGGCTTATGATAGCAATTTGTTACTACCTATACCAATTATTTTTTTACAACGATAAATTTGATGATATCGTCTGTAATTCTGTAGATTCTTTCAAGTTCTGCTATGAAGTCTGGTTTTGCTTCAAAGTTGAATAATAGGTAGGTAGCTTCACTAAATTTCTTGATTTCATAAGCTAACTTCTTTTTACCCATGCTTTCTACTGATTCTACTTTTCCATTTTCATTAATTAACCCTGTGAATTTTTCTTCTAAAGCTTTTAATCCAGCTTCATCAACGTTTGGGTTAACAATGATAATACTTTCGTATTTGTTCATTATTTTCACCTCCCTATGGATTTGTAACCTACATTTTCTGTAAGTAGAGATTTGAAATCTACACAACAAAATAGCCATGTTTCTTTCAAAACATAGCTATTTTATCATATTTTCTAGTTTTTGGCAAGTGGTTTTTTAGAGATTTTTTCTACCTCTGTTTTATTAATATTACTGTTTAGGATTATTGATTCCAATTTATTGTAGCTGAACATTGAGTATTCCAATTCGTACTCCAGCCTGAAGGTGCACTCGAGTATCCTTGTATGTTTACCGTTTGAGATGATGTCCATCCCCAAAATGCATAATCGTCTATTCTTATTACATTATTTGGAATTGTTATACTACTTAAATTAC
Organism: uncultured Clostridium sp.; assembly: GCA_900556945.1. GTDB lineage: Bacteria > Bacillota > Clostridia > TANB77 > CAG-508 > CAG-269. Next base: position 5,178 of record USQP01000044.1, on the reverse strand, counting down.
TACATCCTCTAAATGTGCCATACCCTATGCTCGTCACACTACTTGGTATTGCTATATTACTTAAACTACAACATCCTTCAAATACCCAACTATCTAAACTTATTATGCTATTTGGAATTGTTATACTACTTAATCCTGTACAATTACTAAATGCACTATGCCCTATACTTGTTACAGTGTTTGGTATTATTATACTAGTTAGTCCTGTACAATTACTAAATGCACTATATCCTATACTTTTTGTTCCCTCTTTTATCTCTATCTTTGTATTATTGGGCATTGTCCCTTTATATCCATACACTACTTTTCCTATATATACCAATTCTTCGTTCGGTTGATTATTCCACCAAGCGGTATTAGCAAATGCACTCCACTCACCTCCGCCACTACTAATCATCGGTGCATAATTATCGCTAATAATTATATTTATTAAGCTAGTACAATTTCTAAAAGCACTAGTACTTATCGTTACCACACTATCTGGAATTGTCACACTCGTTAATGATGTACATCCTTCAAATGCAGCTGTATCTATTACTGTTACACTATTTGGAATTGTTAAATCTGTTAAACAAATAAATCCACTAAAAGCATTATCCCCTATTATTTTAATAGTCTCAGGAAATTCTATATCCCTAAAATTATTCGCTGAAAAAGTTCTCCCCAATGTATTCCAATTCCCTACATTGCTTCTTATTTCATGACATCTACTAGGTATTTTTAATTTTGTCTCGTTTGTTATAGAATCTGCATATCCTATAATTTTGTGGTATGCTTCTCCCGAATTAGGATCATCACTTTCCCATAAAAAACTACTTTCTTCACATGCTGTTTTATCCCATTCTTCTGCATCAAATGTATAAGATACTGTACCATCTTTATCTATATCTATTTTTACACCATCTACAGTTACTGTTAATGGAAAACTAGTATCATCAATTGCATCCGGCACTCCTTGAACTCCACTTATATTCTTTAAATTAGTTTTTAATAAATCATTATCTAAAATCCCATCTGTTCCATAGCTTCCTAGTACTTCCATCTCTACTTGTTCTTTAGCTGATGCCTTGGTTGTTTCTGTTTTGGCTTTATTAGCTTGATTTAATATTCCATTCTCTCCTGTTAAGGTTGCAATTGTTACTCCTGCTAAAATTAATAATACAATAATTGTTATCACTAATGCAATTAGAGTAATACCTTTGTTTTTTCTTAGTTTTTTCATACTTTCTCTCCTTTATTTTATTATCTCTTGTACTTTGCCAAAATATACCTGACATTTTTGTCGTATCTTCATCTATATTTTATCTTTATAAAATCCTCTCGTCAATACTTTTATGACAAAAATGTCGTTTTATTTTGACTTGCCGTATAATATAATATTTTAAATATAAGACGGGAGGCTAATAATGATAAGACAATATCGATTAAAGAAAAAATTATCACAAGAAGAATTAGCTGAAGAAATTGGTATTAGTTGGAGACACCTGCAAAGGCTCGAGCATAACGAAGAAAATACCAGAATCTCTACTTTTAAGAAAATAGTAAAAACTTTACAGGTTCCAGATGATGAAATATTAAAATTTATAAAAAAATGACCAAGAGATATGTCTCTTGGTTTTATACTTTTTGTTTTTCTGTATAAATTATTTTTCCAAATTTTATTTCATTTACTTTCTTTTGCAATTCCATAATAGGTATTGGAAGAATTCCTATTAGGATTGTTATCATCCATTGTATCTGATTTAGTGGCACTAATTTGAAAATATTAGCTAACGCTGGCACGATTACAACAATTGTTTGAACCAATACACCTAATATAAAACTTCCTATTAGAAACTTATTTTCAAAAATTCCTACTTTAAAAATAGATTGTTCACTTTTTATATTAAAACTGTGGACAAGTTCTAATACGCCAATTGCTATAAATGCCATTGTTCTACCAACTTCAATTCCATAATATTTATTTCCAATACTAAATGCTACTAAAGTTAGCATTCCTATCATAATTCCTTCTACTATGATTTTACTCCATAAACCATCTGCAAAAATTCCTTTTTTAGAATCGACTGGCTTTCGATTCATAATATCCTTTTCTGGTGGTTCTAATCCAATTGCAATTGCTGGCAAAGAATCCGTTACTAAGTTTACCCATAATAACTGTATGGCTAAAAGTGGGGATTTAAAGCCTAACACCAATCCCATGAAAATTGTAACAATTTCACCTATGTTTGTAGCAATTAAAAAGTGAATTGCTTTTTTTATATTGTCGTAAATATTCCTTCCTTGCTTTACAGCTTTTACAATTGTTACGAAGTTATCATCTGTTAATACCATATCTGCTGCATTTTTAGCTACATCTGTTCCGTTTTTTCCCATAGCAATTCCGATATCTGCATTTTTTAATGCTGGACTATCATTTACTCCATCTCCTGTCATGGCCACAACTGCGCCTGTACTTTGCCATGCTTTTACAATTCGAACTTTATGTTCTGGCGTTACTCTAGCAAATACGGAATAATTACCTATTTCTTTTTCTAATTTATTTTGTGGTATTTTATCTAATTCTTGTCCTGTAATGGCTTTATCTTGAGGACCTAATATAGCTAAATCTTTTGCAATTGCTTTTGCTGTCGCGATGTGATCACCTGTTATCATAACTGTTTTGATTCCTGCTCTTTTACAAGTTCTTACCGCTTCTTTTACCCCTTCTCTTGGCGGGTCAATCATTCCGATTAATCCTATAAAATTCAAGTTATGCTCTATGTTTACACTATCTATTTTGTCAGGTAGTCTATCTAAATCTTTATAGGCAACTGCTATTACTCTTAAAGCTTTTTCAGCCATTTGTAAATTTTCTCTTTGAATTTTTTGTTTTTCTCCAATTGCTATTTGGCATTTTTCCAATAAAACATCAGGAGCTCCTTTTGTAATGACTCGGTACTTACTTCCGATTTTATGAATTGTTGTCATCATTTTTCTGTTAGAGTCAAAAGGAATTTCATTCACTCTTGGCATAATATGATATAATTCTGTTTTATTTTGATTATTTTTTAATCCATTTTGTACTAACGCTACTTCTGTTGGTTCTCCGTTTACTTCTATTTTTCCGTTCTGATATAAAATATCGCAATCTGTACACATGGTAGCAAGTTCTGTTGCCAATTCTGGCTTAGCAGCTTTTATCTCCACTACTGTCATTTTGTTTTGTGTCAAAGTTCCTGTTTTGTCAGAACAAATTACTTTACTGCTTCCCAACGTCTCTACCGCTGGCAGTCTTCGAATAATACTATTATTTTTTGCCATTTTCGTTACCCCAATAGATAGCATAATGGTGACAATTGCTGGCAATCCTTCTGGAATGGCAGCTACTGCTAATCCCACAGATGTCATAAACATTTCCATCGGCTCAATATTTTTTATGAGTCCTATGATAAAAATAATAAAACATATTGCTAAACATACTATTCCAAGTACTTTGCCCACTTGACTTAATTTCTTTTGAATTGGTGTTTCCGGTGCCTCATTTTGAATAATCATATTCGCAATTTTTCCTACTCTGGTATTCATTCCTGTCTCTGTAACAATTGCTTTTGCATGTCCATTTACCACGATACTGCTCATAAAAGCCATATTTAGCATATCACCTAAAGGAATATCTTTCTTACATATCCTCTCTGCATCTTTCAAAACAGGCTCTGTCTCTCCCGTTAGACTAGACTCCTCAATTTTTAGATTATGACTTTCTATTAGTCTACAATCTGCTGGCACATAAATTCCTGCTTCTAATATAATCAAATCTCCTGGTACTAAATCTTCAGCATTTATTTCATTGATTCTATTTTCTCTTATAACTTTTGCCTTAGGTGGTGTCATTTCTTTTAAAGCTTCTATTGACTTTTCAGCTTTTGATTCTTGTACTACTCCCATAATAGCATTTAAAATAACAATAGCTATAATAATAACTGAATCAATATAATCGTTTTCACCTTGTATGTAAGAAATAGCAGCCGATACAATAGAAGCTATAATTAAAATAATAATCATAAAATCATTAAATTGTTTTATAAACTTCATTAGTATTGTTTCTTTTGGTTTATCCTCCAGTTTGTTTTCTCCATATTTCTGTTTTCTTGTTATCACTTCTTCTTGGGTTAATCCACTTTTTCTATCTGTCTTTAGTAACTTAAAAACTTCTTCTTTTCTTAGCGTCTCCCACATAAATACCTCTCCTTTGTATCTTACATTTTATCTTTTCTATTTTCATTCTATGTGGCTTGTACTTTTTTATGACTAATCATTATGATTAAACTTTTTACTTTTTTTGTCATATTATGTTTTAGGAGTGATAATATTATGTTGATTAATTCAATTATCTTAGCTGTTTCTAGTAGTATCGATTCTCTTGGGATTGGGATTACATATGGTATAAAAAATACAAAAATTTCTTATCTGGCAAAAATTGTTTTATTTGTAATCTCTTTTTCGATTTCAATTTTGTCGGTTTGGTTTGGTGATATCTTAAAAAATATTTTCTCTGATTTTGTTACTAAATTGATAGGAAACTTAATCTTGATTGGCATGGGGATCTTTGTGTGTTTCCAATCCATCCGTAAAGATAAAATAAATACGACTCAGAAGATATTGCCTTCTAAGCCTATTTACGAAAATAATGAAAAAATTTATAGTTTCTTTATTGATTTTTTAGGTATTACAATTAAAATTATTAAAAATCCAACCTCATCTGATTTAGATTCTTCTAATTCTATTGATAGTAAGGAAGCTTTATTTTTGGGTTTTGCTCTTTCTTTAGATTGCTTTTGTATTGGTACTTTTGGTAGTATGATTGGTGTTAATCTTTTTCTTTTTCCTTTGTTTATTTCTATTTTTCAACTTGTTTTTTTAAGCATTGGAAATATTCTTGGAAAAAAACTTCATAATCTGAGTCATTTGCCTGATAATATTTGGTCTGTTATTTCTGGTATTTTGCTTGTTTTGATAGGAGTGGTAAGATTCATTTTTATTGGATAAGAAACTTCGAATTGGATTGGTTTCCAAATTTACGCTAAAAAATGCCGATAATTACAATAAAACTGTTTTAAAAAAAGCAAGAATGTACTGAACCCAAAAAATTGGACATTTTTTGGGTTCAGTATAAAGCTGTCTCTTATACACATCTGA
>USQP01000043.1 GCA_900556945.1 uncultured Clostridium sp. | reverse complement strand
ACGAGATTACTACGCGTCTCGTGGGCTCGGAGATGTGTATAAGAGACAGTATTAAATATAGTATAGCTTATCCCAATATTAATAATTGGGAAGATGTAATGACAAAATGCATTAAGAGAGGTAATAACGAGAATTTTATTAGAAGATTAGAAAATGTATTTGTACCATTTTATGAAGATTGTTTAAAGAGAAATTATGAAAATTTATATATTATCGATAAAAATGAGACATTAGAAAGTGTCTTAATAAAAAATAATATTGAATTGAAGGGAAGTGATTTATAAATGAAAGAAGAAAAAAGTTTGGCAAATACGAGCATTAACTGGTATCCAGGCCATATGGCAAAAACAAGAAGACAAATTGAAAGTGATTTAAAAATAATAGACATAGTAATAGAATTATTAGATGCTAGAATACCAATATCTAGTCAAAATCCAGATATTGCACAAATAACAGCAGGGAAGAAAAAGATAATTGTATTAAATAAATGCGATTTAACAGATGAAAAACAGAATCAAAAATGGATATCTTATTTTCATAAAAAAGGAATCAAAGCAGTGTTAACAGATTCAAATTCTGGAAGAGGAATTGACAGTTGTATAAAAGCAATAGAAGATATTATGGAAGAACAATTACAAAATCAATCCCAAAAAGGAAGAATAGGAAGAAAGATTAGAGCTATGGTACTGGGGATACCAAATGTTGGAAAATCATCTTTTATTAATCGAATTTCCAAAAGGACGACAGCAGGGGTCGGAAATAAGCCGGGAGTTACAAAGCAAAAACAATGGATTCGAATTAATGATAAAATAGAATTATTAGATACACCTGGGGTTTTATGGCCAAAATTCGAAAGCGAAGAGGTTGGTTTAAACTTAGCTTTTACAGGAAGCATAAAGGAAGATATTTTACAAAGAACAGAAATAGCTTATCAATTATTGAAATATCTATTAGAGGGCTATAGAAAAAATCTTTGTGAACGATATGGAATTTCAGAACAATATATAGAAGAAACATTAAACCAAGAACAACCAGAAAACTTTAATATCTATGAAATTATGCTAGAAATAGGAAGAAAAAGAGGATGTATCATATCTGGTGGAAATGTAGATGAAGAAAAAATAGCAAGAATTATCTTAGATGAATTCAAAAATGGAAAACTAGGAAGAATAACATTAGAATGTCCAACTGGGGACGTTTCCTAACGGACATTCTAATTTATATTAGAAGGGATAATGGAATTGGAAGAATTTATTAATATAGAAAAAGATAAAGTAGAAATTAATATGATGTCTCCATTAACTTGGGCTTATGTAGGAGACTGTGTATATGAGTTATATATAAGAACAGAATTAGTCAATAAGACAAATTTGAAACCACATAAATTACATATAGAATCTATTAAGTATGTGAAAGCACAAGCACAAGCTAAGTTTTTACAAGAGATTTATAATGATTTAACAGAGGAAGAAAAAGAAATCGTAAGGCGTGGAAGAAATGCTGAAAATCATCATTTACCTAAAAATTGCAATGTACAAGATTATATGTATGCTACGGCATTTGAAGCATTAATAGGATATTTGTATTTAACAAGACAGAATAAAAGATTAAAAGAGATTTTTAATAAAGTATTTAAATGTTAGAATAAAAGCCTTGACGAAATTATAAAAAAATGATATAAGTAAAAGGTGCTAAATAGAATTATACTTATTTGGCCCCTTGGTCAAGCGGTTAAGACGCCACCCTCTCAAGGTGGAATCATGGGTTCGATTCCCGTAGGGGTCACCAAAAACATATATCATTAAAAGGGAGTAGCTTTTTATTGCTAATCAACAGTCGCGATACGGAAAAGTATCTGGTTAGTAAGGCTAAAATAGTTAAGCGAGACTTTTAAAAGGAAACAAAATATTTTCCTTTTAAAAGTCTTTTTTGAGATTTAAAACTAAGAAATCATAATTCAAGTTTTTTCATTAAATAATTTTTATAAACCTGGTAAAAAATAATAAAAATAAGGAGTGGTGCAAATTGCAAAAAAACAATTGGTTTAACAAAAAAGTAGAGGATGTTGAAAGGGAATTAAACACAGATTTAGAAAAAGGTTTAACGACAGAAGAAGTGCAGAAAAGGAAAGAAAAATATGGATTCAATGAATTAAAAGCGAAAAAGAAAAAATCATTATTACAAAAATTTTTAGAACAATTTAAAGATTTTTCCATTATCGTTTTAATCATTGCAGCAGTTGTATCAGGAGTAGTAGGAATTGCAGAAGGAGAAGGAATTACAGATACGATTATTATCTTAATCGTAGTCATTGTCAATGCTATTATTGGTGTAACACAAGAAGCAAAGGCAGAGAAGTCATTAGAAGCTCTGCAAAAACTAACAGACCATGCTTCAAAGGTGATCCGAAATGGAGAAATAACAGTAATACCAGCTAAAGAATTAGTTCCAGGAGATATTGTGGTTTTAGACACAGGAGATTACATTCCAGCAGACTTAAGAATTATAGAGGCAGTTAATTTAAAATCACAAGAGGCATCACTTACAGGAGAATCTGTACCAGTTGAAAAGAATACAGAAGTGATTAAAGAGGCAGAAGTAGGAATTGGAGATCGATTAAATATGCTATTTTCTTCTAGCTTAGTAACTTATGGTAGAGGAAAAGGAATTGTTGTGGAAACTGGTATGACTACAGAAGTAGGTAAGATAGCAGATATGTTAGATGGCACGCAAGAGCAAACAACACCACTTCAAGATAAATTAAATAAATTAGGAAAAACATTAGGAATAGCAGCTTTAGCAATCTGTGTATTTATCTTTGTCGTAGGATTAATACAAGGAAAAGAACCAATTCATATGTTTATGACAGCAGTAAGTTTAGCCGTTGCAGCAATACCAGAAGGATTAGTTGCTGTATCAACAATTGTTCTTGCCATTGGTGTTCAAAAAATGGTTAAGAAGAATGCTATTGTAAAAAGACTTCCAGCAGTAGAAACTTTAGGAAGCGCAACAGTTATTTGTTCGGATAAAACAGGAACTTTAACACAAAATAAAATGACAGTAGAAAAAATATTTTGGAATAATGCAACAAGAGAAGCAAGTAATATTGCAGAAGATGAAATTGATGGAGAATTAAGAAGATTAGTATATGCCAATATGCTATGTAATGATACAAAGATATCAAAAGATGGAACCTTAACAGGGGATCCAACAGAAACTGCTTTAGTTGATATGGCATTCAAATTAAATTTTGATCCATCTATTTATGAGCAAATGCCGCGTGTAGAAGAAATACCATTTGATTCTGACCGAAAATTAATGACAACAGTAAACAAAGTAGGAGATAAATATATAGTATATACGAAAGGTGGAATTGATGAATTATTAAAAAGATGTACATCATATGAGCTTGGAGGAGAAATTTATGAAGAATTAGAAAACTATATTAACAAAATAAGAGAAGAAAATGAACACATGGCAAAAGATGCTCTAAGAGTATTGGGATGTGCTTACAAAGAAATAGATCATGCACCATCAAAAGAAGAAATGCAATCGATGGAAAATGACTTAATATTTATCGGTATGGTGGGAATGATTGATCCAGCAAGAGAAGAAGCAAAAAAAGCAGTAGAAAGATGTAAAACAGCAGGAATCAAAACAGTTATGATAACTGGTGATCATAAGATTACAGCAACAGCAATTGCTAAAAAATTAGGAATTCTAGAAAAGGAAGACGAAGCTATAACAGGTTTAGAATTAGAACAAATGTCAGACGAAGAATTAGAAAAAAACGTCAGAAAATATTCTGTCTATGCCAGAGTATCACCAGAACATAAAGTAAGAATTGTAAAAGCTTGGCAAAAAAATGGTGAAATAGTAGCTATGACTGGTGACGGTGTAAATGATAGTCCAGCTTTAAAGACAGCTGATATTGGTTGTGCTATGGGAATTGTTGGAACAGATGTTGCAAAAGAGGCAGCAGATGTTATTTTAACAGATGATAACTTTGCGACGATTGTATCTGCAGTAGAAGAGGGAAGAAGAATTTATGATAACATTCTAAAAGTAATACAATTCTTATTATCAAGTAACGTAGGGGAAATTGTTGTATTATTTTTAGCAACGCTTTGTACACCATTATTTGCTAAATGGTTTGGAATTACTGATATTACTCATCTAGAAATATTATTACCAATTCATATCTTGTGGATAAACCTAGTAACAGACTCACTTCCAGCTTTAGCACTAGCCTTTGACCCAGCAAATGCAGACATCATGAGAAGAAAACCAGCGAAACCAAATCAAGGAGTATTTACGAAAGGAATGACATGGCGAGTGATTTACCAAGGTGTCATGATAGGACTTTTAACACTTGCTGCTTTTATGATTGGTTTGGCAACTACCAATACACCAATTGATGGACTTACTTTAGATGAGTCAAAAATAGAGGTTGGTCAAACAATGGCTTTTGTAACACTTGCTCTATCAGAATTGGTACATGTATTTAATATAAGAGATAATAAAAAATCAATCTTCAAAACAAAAGTATTTAATAATACTAAATTAATATGGGCTATTTTAGCATCTGCAGCTTTAATGATTGTTATTTTAGCTGTACCAGCATTAAGAACGATATTTAGTATACCGGTTTTACCAACTCAAAATATATTAGAATTAGTAGGATTAATTTTAGCACCATTAGTAATTGTAGAAATATTTAAGTTATTTAAAATTAATACAGCTAAAGATGAATAAAGCAAAGGGACCAAAAGGATTCGTTCTGGTCCCTTTTAAAATTTTCTTGCTATTTTTTATTAATTATGGTAATATATTCCTTAGAAAGAAAGAGATGTATTCCCAAATGGACAGCTACTGAATAAGTTATCTGTAACGAACAGAGCTCTAACAGCTAATTAAATGAATGCAACTTCCCATCGATCAGTTGCATAAGTTATCTGTAACGAGCAGAGCTCTAACAGCTAACTTAAAAATGTCCAAAAGGAAACGTCCCTAATAGGACAGGAGTGATAGAAAATGAGTAATAAATTTTATATAACAACGCCGATTTATTATCCAAGTGGAAGATTTCATATTGGAACAGCATATACAACGGTTTTGGCAGATAGTATCAAAAGATATCATGATTTAAAAGAAGAAGATACTTATATGTTAACGGGAACAGATGAACATGGACAAAAAATTCAAGAGAAGGCAGCAGAAATGGGAGAAAGCCCAAAAGAGTATGTTGACAAAATGGCAGATATGGCAAAAGACTTATGGGCTAAAATGGATATTAAGTATGATGATTTTATTCAAACAACAGAAGAAAGGCATGAAAAAATAGTACAAAAAATATTTGATCGTTTTATGAAACAAGGAGATATCTATAAAGGTGAATATGAGGGATGGTATTGTGTCCCATGTGAGACTTATTTTACAGAAACACAATTGGTTAATGGAAAATGTCCCGATTGTGGTAGAGAGGTAAAACTAATGAAAGAAGAAGCATACTTTTTTAACATGAAGAAGTATGCAGATAGACTTTTAAAATATTATGATGAACATCCAGATTTTGTAAAGCCAGCTTTTAGAAAAAATGAGATGATAAATAATTTTATTAAACCTGGATTAGAGGATTTATGTGTTACAAGAACATCTTTTGACTGGGGAATTAAAGTTTTAAAAGACCCAAAACATGTAATATATGTATGGGTAGATGCTTTAACAAATTATTTAACAGCTTTAGGGTATTTGTCAGAGGATGTTACATTATTTGAAAAATATTGGCCTGCTGATGTACAAGTAGTTGGAAAAGATATAGCAAGATTTCATTTGATTTATTGGCCAATATTCTTAATGGCATTAGACTTACCACTTCCTAAAACCATTTTGGTTCACAATTGGATTATGATGAAAGATGGAAAAATGTCAAAATCAAAAGGAAATGTAATTTATCCAGAAACATTGATAGACAGATATGGTTTAGATGCAACAAGATATTTCTTATTAAGAGAAATACCAGTATCACAAGATGGCGTATTTACACCAGAAGAATTTGTAGAAAGATATAATTTTGATTTATGCAATGATTTAAGTAATCTATTAAATAGAACGGTATCTATGGTTAATAAATATTTTGAAGGAAAAGTTCCAAAATATAATGGACATCAGAATGAAGTAGATGAAGAGTTGGAAAAATTCAGTATAGAGCAAATAGAAAAGTTTGAAAATAAAATGAAAGAATATGAAATTGCAAATGCATTGCAAGAAATATGGACCTTAGTTGCAAGAACCAATAAGTATATTGATGAAACCATGCCATGGGTATTAGCAAAAGAAGAATCTAGGACAAAATTAGAGTCTTGTATCTATCATTTAATCGAGAATTTAAGAAAAATTGCAATACTCATAAAACCATTTATGAATGATACAGCAGAAAATATTTTTAGGCAAATTGGAATTGAAAAGAAGGAACTAAAAACATGGAATTTGTTAAAAGAATATAATAAATTAGAAAATGTTACAGTAATCGAAAAAGGAGAACCAATCTTTATGAGATTAAATGCGGAAGAAGAAGCTGAATATATAAGAAATGCTGTCTCTTATACACATCTGACG
>USQP01000042.1 GCA_900556945.1 uncultured Clostridium sp. | reverse complement strand
AATCTTAATAAATGTCTCATAATTTGTCTGAGGCATAATCCTTGTTATTCGATTACCAACAATTTCATAACTCTCTACCTTGGAATAAGAATACGTTGATGCTAAGAAATCCTCCTTTGGCTTCATCATCACAAATAAAACAATCATACACCCGATGGCTACTACGCATTCCATCAAGGCTATTTGTATTTTTCTATTTTTTATTGCTCGTACTATTTTTTGTTTCATCTGTATTTTTTCCCGCCTTTCTACTAGTTCTATCTTCTCATATCTTTTCGTCAATTTCAATGGAATTTTTAGGTAGCCATGAAATATTACATCTCCCTTATATAGCGAGGGTTAGGGCGTGAATCCTTTCTTGTTTCTTTTATTGAATATTAAATCCATATTACATTTTTATAACATTCTCTACTTTTTCTTATCTTTATTCCAAAAAAAAGACTGGAATGAATCCAGTCCGTAAGATTTAATAAATTTTTTTATAACGAATATAACCAATAACAGCTCCTATCAAGGTAATCACAATTCCTATTCCCATCCAAGGGCTTAAACCTGTTTTAGGTAAATTACTACTTGTTGATATATTTTCACTATTGGTAGAACTTTTTGCTGTTGTATTTTTTGTTGAGCCATTATTTTGGCTTTGTGATGAAGTTAAATTTATTGTAATTGTCTTGTTTGCCTTTTCTGTTTCTGTCGTGCCATAACTAGAAAATACATCTTTTAATTCAATTGTAGCTGTCGATGCAGTTACGCTTGATTTTATCGTAGCCTTTAGCCTAGCTACCACCTGCGACGTCTTTTGATTACTCATATTACTAATAACAAATCTTCCCTTTAAGCTACTATCTGACGATTGATTAAGTGATACACTCCAGTTCGATCCAGATGATACAATTTCTACTTTTTCAAATATCTCCTCATTATAAGAGATATCTCCTTGTATGGCATTAATTCCATCACTACTTTGGTCGATATCTGCCATTCCTAAGTCTACTGTTATAGTATCTCCTGGCTTTGCACTTACTTGCTGAGGACTAACTGTAAACGTAAAGGGATAGTTTGATGCATGAACAGGAATGATTGTATACATTAAGAAAATTATTGCTATAATAAAAGTTACTATTATTTTTTTACTTTTCATTTGTTCTCCCCCTTTCTTTTAATTTTATCATAAGAATTACTAAAATAACTAATATGATTACCATAATTGCTATTAAAATATAAACATGATGATTCGTGTTTTTGTTTTGTTTTTCTTCTGTTTCTTTTATGTCTTGTATTACTTCTGTCTTTTCGTTATCATTTTGTACGATTTCAATGTTATTTCCTTCTACTTTTAAATTAAATACTTTATCTTCTGTCTCTATCTTTTCAGCATGGTAACTCGTTTGTATTTCTTCAAATTTAACTTTTGCTTCTTGCTGTGCTACTTTTGTTTTTAATCTTAATTCTATTTGAGCCACTTCTTTTTCTTCTGTTACATTACCTGCTGTTGTAATTAACATGAATTTCCCTTGGCTCTCATTTTCTTCTTCATTATTATAAGCACAAGACCAGTTGTTCATTCCTGTAAAAGAAACGCATTCAAACAAGTTTGTGTCATATACTAATTTGCCACTTACCACATTGATTCCATCTGAATAATCTTGAAGATCAGATATCTTTAGAAAAATCTTTATCTCTCCTTCTTGTAAAGACTGTTGTTTTATATTGGTTTGCAAATCAAAAGCTAAGCTATCTAATTGAATTCCTAATACTACCAATATCGTTATTATGATAAGAATCATTCTTTGCTTTGTCAATTTTTTCCCTCCTTTATCGATAAAAGATAGATTATTATCTTTTAAATTTAATATTCTTGATTCAAATTCATACATTTTTATATGTATGAATTTGAATCTTTAATCTTTTATGATAAAACTTTCTTTTTAATCACTACAATTCCTACTCCTAATAGAATAGATGAAGATATTACTAGTATTATCATTTCTGAATAGTTCCTGTTTTCACCTGTTGCTGGTGTTACTGTTACAGTTTCACCTTCATCATAAAACTTCGAATTAATTGGTGTCACTTTTCTTCCTGTTTTTTGCGTACGTTCAATTTTTGTGATTTCAACAGCATTATTTAAATCAATTTCATCATTATTCGCTAACACTTTTGTTACATATATACTTGCCGTATTAGATCTTCCTGGCATCAATTCATTTTCAAGCTGTGCATTGTGTAATATCGTTTTATCTGCTAATCTTTTTTGTCTTGCTGTCTTTATCTCTCCCTCTTGCCATTCTGTAATCTTCAAATAATATTCTTCATAAGATGATGTGTAACCAGTTATATCTATCGTTTCTTCTTTTCCATTTTCATTTTGTATCTTTAGGTTCTTTATATAACTAAAATAGTTTTCTATCGTTGTTTTTTCTGTCTCATATTCTTTAATAGCATCTTCATATTGTTTTTGTTCCATCGTTATCCATTCGCTATTTTCTTCATTTTCTTTATCGATAACCATACTTTTATCTAGATAATCATAAACTCCGGCAGGCGTAATGCTTATAATATCGCCTTCCTTAAATCCATATTTATAATAATTCAACGAATCATAATCTACTTCACTATTATTTTTAACTTCTATTTCATAGCCAATTTCTATGGTTGAACCTTGTATTAATTCACTGTCAATTTCTGCTTTTAAATATCCGTTTTTTGGTATATTATCTTTAGAAGGCCCCATATAGGTTAACCCCTTTACAGTTTCTCCTACTAATTGATATTTAATATTTCCTTTTTCATCTCGTACTGGGTTTCCTTCATTATCTTTTACTTCTTCTACTTCAGCATCGACTATTGTTTGTCCATTTGCTAAGGTAATTTTGACTGTTTTTACTTTCTTGCTAATATCCATTTGTTGTCTTGCTCTCTCCGTAATACCAAAATCGACATATGGAATTTTAAATGTTAACTTATTATTTTGTTCATCAGCTAATGTAGAGTTTCCTGTATAAGACTGAATATCATCTGCATATTCAATTCCAAATTTCATAATTGGCGTCATAGAATTCATTACAGTAATATTCGCACTATTCTCGCTAATCTCATAACTGTCTATTGCTGTTCTCATTCCATAATCATCGGTTGCATCAGAATACCTAATATTACGCCATTTCTGTTCCTCAGGATAATCTCTATACCAATCTTCATAGGTTGCTCTTGCTGATTCTTTATAAATGGTTCCTTTATAATCATCTACATTAATAGGATTATTGGAATCACCTTGAATATATGTTTTATCTCCCCAAGTATAAACAATAACATAATCGCTTGGTATAAATCCTGAAATTTCAAAGTATCCATCACTACCTGTTCCTTCATTTTGTCCATTATTATATTTCGTTATTCCTGAAGGAGTATCAGATTTTGCTATATTTCCATTTTCATCATAGATAATATTTCCCATATCGTCTTTTTTTGTTTCATATAGCTCTACTTTGACTCCTGAAATTGTACTTTCTCCATTATCATATTCACCATTTCCATTTCTTGTATAAGTATCCGGATTGCTCGTTACTTTTTCTAATACAGACTCGTCCAAGAATACCGTACCAGATATTGTTCTTGCTTTATCCGCTGTTAGGATTAATGATGGTGCACCGTCGGTATCATCTTCTAATTGTTTATTTTCTTCTTTTTCAGCTTCTACATTGAAGTTACCTGGATTTGAATCTTTGTCAATTCCAGCATATATTTTGTTATCTTTATCCAAGGTAGAATAAGAGTTGATTTCTGCCCAAGTCTTTAGTACTATATCAGATTTCAATTTTTGACCAGATTCTTCATCAAAGAATATTGCTCCTATATTAGTTATTTCGAATTTTACATAAACATAAGCTTGATCACTATTTCCTGTTCCAATTGTTAAGCCTGCGGTATTTATCTCAACTTTTTTATAACTTTCGTTAACATCTGTAGGTGAACTCAAAGTAAGCTTTGTACCATCTTCCAGATAAGCACCTTCTACAGTATAGTATTGTTTATCGTAATATTCTACCAGACTATTTACTCTTGCATTCAATCCTGTTGCTTGGTTATTAATTGCTATTTTATAGGTTACATATGCTTTTAGTTTATCCTCTCCTGTATATTTACAATCTGATTCGTATACAGTTCTTGTGTATGATTCAGATCCATATTTCGTCTTGAATTTCACACCAACATTATATATACCCTCTGGATATTTTTCCTTATCAATATTGTTTGTATATTCTTCCTTAAATCTGTTCGCATATTCATAAGTATGACTATATCCATTAATTGATAATTCTACATCATTAATATCTTGTGCGATCGCTAAATCAGGTTGTTCTCTCTCATATAAACCTAAATTAATATTTGTAATTTCATCTTCTCCCGCTTCCAATATTTCTTGTATACTTCTATTCTGTCCAAATAGTCGATAATCTTCTTTATTTTGAGGATTTATATTGGTTTCTGTTCGAGCAGTTATATAAAATTGATCCGAATGTTCTGAATTTGAGTAAGATGTTAATATAGGGTAATTAGCGCCTTCATATCCATATCTTGCACCTGAAGGATAATTTATAGTACTATTATAATTTTCACTATCATAATTATAAGTAAACGAAAAAGCTTTCTTTCCATTATCTTCTCTAAATGTAGTATTATTTTCTACCTTTCCATAGTAGTTATTATATTGTTCTCTTAGGTCTATTTCCTCTGTTCTACTTAAACTAAATTCTCGTGCCGTATTTCCATTTTCTACTTTATTACCCTTTTCATCGATACAATTTAGTTCAACTGTTTGATAATTTAGTCCATTATAATAAAATTGTATATATGCTCCTCCTTCTATGTCTTCTATTAGTATCTTTGTTGTATTAGGATTTTTATCGTAATCACCAAATACAAAACTTCCATCTTCACTTGTCATTGTTTCTATAGACGTACCATCTGTTTTTACTAACCTTACTGGTACATTATTTAGTCTTTTATCATTATCTGCTACTGTATTTCCATTTTCATCTGTTAAATTTCCACCCTGATATACATTATTACGATTAGATTGTTTTCCATAGTAGAAATCTTCCCATGCATATCCACTTAGTTTGATATATTTTTTCTTATTTTTAAATGTCAAAATTTCATTTCTATTTTCATTTTCTGGTGGATCTTTTGTGTTAACAGATGACCTTCTCCATACTGCTACGGTTGCAATATGTCCTTTTCCACTTCCTGTATTTTCATCATTTGCTACGGATGTATAACTCCAATTAATATACTCATCATCTATGTCATATCCAAAATTTTTATCTCCTACTGAAACTTCTTCTACTTCATAGGTACCTTTTAAAATATTTCGTATCTCTATGATTCCATTACCATTTGTTATAAAAGTTGTTGCATCACTTTCTTTATCTACATATTTCATGTCATCTACGTGTATTATGCCTGTACAATCTGTCTTCCATTCGTCTCCCACTTTAACTTGTATATATTTATCCTCATCTTTTCTTCTTATTTGGAAACTTACTCCTTCTAAGTACTTTGTTGTTTTTGAATCTGCATCTTGTTTTACTATTTTAAGGTTTCCTGTTTGCTTTGTATTTTTTAATATACATGTATTGGTCATTCCACCCTTTACCGTTACAGTACTTGTTGCCATAACATTATATCCATAGTAATGATTTGATATCTCTGTTATTGTATAAGTTCCTTGTTTTAAATTTTTTATAGCTATTTTTCCATTTGCATCTGTCCTAAAAGTTTGATTATAGTTTGCAGCATCACATTCTACTCTTATTTCAACGTCTTTAAGTTTAACATTTGAATCATCTGTGTCTTGTTTCGTTATTTCTAAATCACCATATTGAATGATCCAATCTAAATCTATGTGTTTCGTTTCAGATTTTGTTTCGCCACCTTCTGTCCACATATATCTATCATATGTCATTACATCTTGATAAGGATAATTATTATAGTATGAAGTAATTGGCCAATTTGTATGTGTATGTCCCATTTCACATGTCCAAGTTTTAGTACCCGTTCCTGCATCAGAATATGGAATGTAATAAGCATATGCTGCCTTATAATACTTCTTACTTGTTGTTGTTACTTTCTTATACCCTGTTACTCTTACTTTTTTTATACTATCTTCTGTATAGTTTATCTTCAAATAGAATGTTGTTACCCCATTATTAGTTGTTTTATTAGTAACTTCTGGACTATTGTATGTATTATTTTGGCCTGTTATCTGATATGTATAACTTGTAGCATTTCCTCTAATCTGAAACGGTCCTATCTTAAGCTTATCACCATCTTTAACAACATACACATCTTCATTTTTATTTACTTTTTGAAAAGAAATATCTTCATCGCTTTTTGCATCGTCTGTATCATATGTTATAGTATTATATTTTCCACTTCCGTCTAAATGTCTACTTAATCCACTTCCTGTAGCACTACTAAATGTTTCCATCGCACAATATCCAGTAATACCATATCCACTGGCTGTAAATGCTGAATATCCGTTTCCATTTACATTATGTACTCCACTTTCAACCCAGCTAGCACTTTCAGGAAGACTGCTCCACGCTCTATAAGCAAACGTATCTCCTGCATCTGTCTCTTATACACATCTGACGCTGCCGACGAAGCTAGAAGTG
>USQP01000041.1 GCA_900556945.1 uncultured Clostridium sp. | reverse complement strand
CTAAAATATACATATAGAACATATAAGTTAATTTTATAAATAAAGACTGAAATCATATAAATGGATTAGTATAAAAATCCGAAAAAAACAGAGTAAAACAAAGAAAAAAAGAGAAAAAATGACAAAAAAGGCAAAGAGTACCAAATATTTTGGATACAAATTGACAAATTCATGCAAAAAAAGTATACATAATTTGATTTTTGGGAAAATATATAGTATAATAAAGATTGGTCGCGTTTAAAAAACACAAACAAAAAAGGAGAGTGAATATATATTTTAAACAAGAAATTAAAATACTATACAAAAGAAATTTTAAAGTATTTTAACATTACATTACTAGCTTTTGGTTTTATAATCGCGATAGTATTAATCAAATATAAACCAAGCTATAAGGTAAGCATATCTGGAGAAGAAATAGGTTTTATTCAAAACAAAAATGCTTTGGAAGAAACAATAAAAAATAATTTAATTTTAGCAAGTGATAAAAATATTGATACAATTGATATAAAAGAAAATCCAGAATATGAGTTAAAACTTGTAGATAGAACACTTAAGACAGACGAAGACCAAGTCATAAATAAAGTAGAAGATAATTTAATTATAACGTATAAATATTATGAAATTGCTTTAAATAATGAAAAGATAGATTCCGTAAACACGATAGAAGAAGCAGAAAAACTAATTGAACAAATAAAGGAAGAAAATAACAAGAAAGAGCTTGATTTAAGTATAATAGAAAAATATACTCAAAATGAAGAAGAAGTAGAAACTACTGAACTTGAAACGGCTAAAAAAGAAGTACAAACGAAAATAGAAGAACAATTACAAAAGCAAGAGGAGAAAGAAAAACAAGAGGCTATGCCAGAAATAAATGGTATAAAATTGGCAACAAATCCTATAGCCGGAACCATTACTTCCAGGTACGGAGTAAGCAGTAGTATTAGAAAATCAACCCATACGGGGTTAGATATAGCAGCAACAACAGGAACTCCTATTAAGGTAGTAGCAGATGGGACAGTCACAGCTGCAAGTTATAATGGATCTTATGGGAATTTAGTAAAAGTGGATCATGGCAATGGTGTGGAAACTTGGTATGCTCACACTAGTAAAATGTATGTAACAGTTGGTCAAACAGTTACAGCAGGAGAAGTAATAGCAGCAGTTGGAAGTACCGGTAATTCAACAGGGGCACATTTGCATCTAGAAATAAGAATTAATGGAAATCATGTTAATCCACAAAATTATTTATATAAATAAAAAAATTTAACTTGAGAAAATTCATAGAAGACAGATAATCAAATATGAATATTTCTCAAGTGTTTTATTTAAAATAGATTGCATAGAAGGAGACTATTCTTACACGAAAATGATTTATTTATAAAAAAATAAGTCGAAAACTAGGTTTTTATAAAGGAATTACCAGCTTTTGTAAAACAATTAAGGCGAAAAAGAAAAAAGATGTTAAAATTTGAAATGCTTATTTGGGCAAGAACCAAAAAATTAGAAGGAGTGAATTAAAATGTCAACAATAAGCGAAATGGGAATTCAAAAAAGAAAGGGAGTCGAAAGAAGAGAGGCAAATTTTCGGGAACCTTTAAACAATGATTTAAAAATGAAGATTATGAAAGATTACATGTCCGATTTTCATCGATATCGATGACAAAAGACTTATATCCAATGGTTGCTAAAAAGTATCAGACTACATCTTCTAGAGTCGAAAGAGCTATTCGGCATGCGATTGAAGTCGCTTGGGACAGAGGGAATATAGAATTATTAAATAAATTATTTGGATATTCTATTGATCCCAGAAGAGGAAAACCAACTAATGCGGAATTTGTAGCTTTAATTGTAGATATGTTAAGGCACGAAAAGAGAGAGTACGTTTAATTAAACGTCAAAAAGAGTGTTAACAGATAAATAAATTTTGTTAACACTTTTTTTATAGAAAATATTTAAGTATAAATTTGACAAAAAAAAATAATAATATATAATAGAAAAGAATAAACGAAAGAACTAAGGAGGAGTTTTATGTCTGAAGAGATAAACCAAGAAGAGAGAATAAAAAAAATGATTGATAGTTTAGTAGAAAGAGCAAAAAAAGCATCAGAGGAATATCTAAAGTTAGATCAAGGAACAGTAGACGACATAACAAAGGCAATGTCTATGGCAGGATTAGAACATCATATGGAACTTGCAAAAATGGCAGTGGAAGAAACGGGAAGAGGAATTTATGAAGACAAAATAACAAAGAATATGTTTGCAACAGAATATGTCTATCACAGTATCAAACATGAAAAAACAGTAGGAATTATCAATGAAAATGAAGAAGAAGGTTATGTAGAAATTGCTGAGCCAGTTGGAATTATTGCAGGAGTAACACCAGTTACGAATCCAACATCGACAACAATGTTCAAATCTATCATAGCTGCAAAAACGAGAAATGTTATTATATTTGGATTTCATCCATCTGCTCAAAAATGTAGTTCAAAAGCAGCAGAAATTTTAAGAGAAGCAGCGGTAAAGGTAGGAGCACCAGAAGATTGCATTTTATGGATAGAAGAACCAAGTATCTTAGCAACAAGGTTATTGATGAATCATCCAGATGTGAACTTGATTTTAGCAACAGGAGGAACAGGAATGGTAAAATCAGCTTATTCTTGTGGAAAACCAGCATTAGGTGTAGGACCAGGAAATGTACCTTGTTATATTGATAAAACAGCAAAACTAAAAACATCTGTAAATGACTTGGTTTTATCAAAAGCTTTTGATAATGGTATGATATGTGCATCAGAACAAGCTGTTTTGGTAGATAGAGATATTTATGAAGAATTTGAAAAATTGATGAAAGAAGATGGATGCTATTTTGTAAGTCAAGAAGAGAAGAAAAAATTACAAGAAAGTATGTTTGAAGAAACGAAAGAATATGGATATAAATTAAAATCACATGTTCCAGGACAATCACCATATGCAATAGCAAAAGAAGCAGGATTTGAAGTACCAGAAGATACCAAAGTGCTTGTTGTATATGAAGAAGGAATCGGCCAGGATTATCCATTTTCAAAAGAAAAATTAAGTCCAGTTTTAACTTATTATATTGTCGAGAACGAAAAAGAAGGAATTGAGAAAGCAGAAAAATTATTAGAATTTGGAGGACTAGGACATTCGGCAGTTATTCATTCAGAAAATAAAGAAACCATATTAAAATTCTCTGAAACTATGAAAGCAGGAAGAATTATAGTAAATTCTCCATCTACACATGGAGCCATTGGAGATATTTATAATACGAATATGCCATCTCTTACACTTGGATGTGGATCATTTGGTGGAAATTCAACAACAGCAAATGTATCTTCCGTTAATCTAATTAATATTAAAAGAACAAGTAAAAGGAGAGTTAATATGCAATGGTTTAAAGTGCCAGAAAAAATATATTTTGAAGCAGGATCAATACAGTATTTAGAGAAAATGCCAGACATTGAAAGAGCATTTATTGTAACAGATGAATCAATGGTGAAATTAGGATATGTAGATAAAATATTATATCATTTAAGAAAAAGAAATCAATATGTACACTCTGAAATATTTAGTGAGGTAGAGTCAGATCCATCTTTTGATACCATAAAAAAAGGTGTAAAAGCCATGGAAAACTTTAAGCCAGATGTAGTTATTGCTTTAGGAGGAGGAAGTCCAATTGATGCAGCAAAAGGTATGTGGCTATTCTACGAATATCCAGATGCGGATGCAGAAGGATTAAAATTAAAATTTATGGACATTAGAAAGCGTACCTATAAATTTCCTAAATTAGGAAGAAAATGCAAGATGGTAGCTATTCCAACCACATCTGGAACAGGTTCAGAAGTAACTTCTTTTGCGGTTATAACCGATAAAGAGAAAAATAAAAAATATCCTTTAGCAGATTATGAATTAACACCAGATGTAGCGATTGTTGATCCAGATTTAGTAATGAGTCTACCAAAATCAATCACAGCAGATACAGGTATGGATGTTTTAACACATGCGATTGAAGCTTATGTATCCAATATGGCATCTGATTATACAGATGGATTAGCAGAAAAAGCATCTGAATTAGTAGTAAAATATTTAGAAATAGCCTACGAGGATGGAAGCAATCAAATGGCAAGAGAGAAAATGCATAATGCAAGTACGATTGCTGGAATGGCATTTACAAATGCATTTTTAGGAATTAACCATTCCTTAGCACATAAATTAGGGGCAGAATTCCATATGCCACATGGTAGGATTAATGCAATTTTGTTACCATATGTTATCCGTTATAATAGTAGTAAGCCAACTAAGTTTGTATCATTCCCTAAGTATGAATATTTTATAGCCGATGAAAAATATTATGAGTTAGCAAAGAAGATAGGATTAAAAGCAGATTCTAAAGAGGAAGGAATTAATAGTTTAATTGAGAAAATAAAAGAAATGAATGCTCATATGAATATTCCAAAATCTTTTAAAGAAGCGGGAATTGAAGAAGATGAATTTTTAGCTAAAGTAGATATGTTAGCAGATAGAGCTTTTGAAGATCAATGTACAACAGCGAATCCAAGATTACCACTAGTTACAGAATTAAAACAAATTCTTTTAGATAGCTATTATGGTAAATAGAAGGAAAGAAAGCCAGTTAATCTGGCTTTCTTTCTGTATGTTATTAAAGTTAATTAATATAAATAAAATATAGGGAGAAGAAAAATGGATATTACAATTAATGTAGATGATTATAAATTAAATGTAAGAGCAGCTTGTATGATTCAGCATAATAATAAAGTTTTAGTGCATAGAAACATTAATTCCGATCATTATTGCTTAATTGGAGGAAGAGTAAAGATTGGAGAAGATTCAGAAACGACTATAAAAAGAGAAGTAAAAGAAGAGATTGGAAAAGAGATAGAAATAACAGGATATATCGCAACAATAGAGAACTTTTTTGAGATGAAAGGGGCAAAATACCATGAATATATGTTTATCTATCAAGCAGAATTTAAAGAAAAAAAAGATAAATTAATAGAAGAAGAGTTAAAAAATATAGAAGGAAAAGACTATTTAAAATATGTGTGGCTAGATTTAAATAAAATTAGTGAACATCCTATTTTGCCACAAGTTGTAAAAGAAATATTAAAAGAAGGAAAATATCCGGTACATAAAATAAATATTGATAATAAGAAATAAGGTAAAAAAGATAAAAAACAAATCTAAAAGAAAATAAAAAAGAACTTATCAATTTGGCATGACACTAAATTGATAAGTTCTTTTTATATATTGTTAGAATTCTTGCTTTTCTTTCATGTTAATAATCCTTTCTTACACAAAAAGAAAAAATTGACAAAATAAAGAAAAATTTTCTAAAATTATGATTGAATAACTTATTAAGAGAGGAAACAGAATATGGAAGAAAAAAAGAAAAGAAAGAAAAGAGCAACTATCTTTCAAACTAAAAAAGTTTTAAAATATTGGGATTATGAAAAGAATAAAGGACTGGATCCAAAAAAAATTACATGTGGATCGGAAATAAAAGTATATTGGAAATGTGAAAATGGTCATTCGTGGAAAAGTAAAGTAAATACGAAAGCAAGCAAATATTCACTTCCTTGTCCATTTTGTGATAGAAAGAAAAATACTGGACGTCGAGAGCTGGTCTTTCAAAATAGAAAATTAATGAAATATTGGGACTATGAAAAGAATAAAGAAATTAGTCCGAAATCAATTACAGCTTGTTCTTATAAAGAAGTATATTGGAAGTGCCCAAATGGTCACTCATGGAAAGACACAGTAAGAAATAAAAGTAGGAAAGGGGCTCTATTATGTCCTTTTTGCGCAGGCATAACAAAGAAAGCAGAACGAATAACAATTGATAAAATAGAAAAAGTAATAAAATATTGGGATTACGAAAAGAATGTAGGGTTAGATCCAACAAAAATTCATAAGAGTTCAAACTTGGAAGTATATTGGAAATGTGAAAATGGTCATTCATGGAAAAGTAAAATAAAAACAAAATCAGATCCAAGGGCTCTAGGGTGTATTTATTGCGATCGAAAAACACCAATTATAACAAAGGAAAAAGAATTATTAGTATATTGGGATTTTGAAAAAAATCAAGAATGGGATCCACATTATATGACATGTGCATCGAACAAGGATGTATATTGGAAATGTAAAAAAGGACATTCTTGGAGTATGTCACCGAATGATATGTGGAATGGAAGAAAAATTCATTGTCCAATATGTGAAAAGAATATTGTTTCAAAAGAATACAATTTGAAAACAGAATATCCTAAAGTAGCTATGCTATATGATGAGAAAAAAAACAAAATACCAGTAGAATCAATAGCACCTAATACGAAAAGGGAAGTGTATTGGAAATGTAAAAAAGGACATTCTTGGAGAAATAAAGTACACAATCAAATAAACATTAAAGGATGCCCATATTGTGAGCACAAAAGAACAAGTGAAGAATATAATTTATTGGCTTTATATCCAGATTTATGTAAGGAATGGGATTATGAAAAAAATAAGGATATAGATGTAGAAAAAGTATTTCCTCAAAGTGGAAAAAAAGTATACTGGAAATGTGAAAATGGTCATTCATGGAAAGCACAAATCAGTACCAGAGTTGCTAATAATTCTCATTGCCCAGAATGTTATAAGTTTTATAAATCTTCTTTTTCTGAGCAGGTGATATATTATTATATAAAACAAAAATTTAAAGATGCGATAAGTCTGTCTCTTATACACATCTGACGCTGCCGACGAAGCTAGAA
>USQP01000040.1 GCA_900556945.1 uncultured Clostridium sp. | reverse complement strand
TCTACACTTCTAGCTTCGTCGGCAGCGTCAGATGTGTATAAGAGACAGCTTCTATCTTATCACAAATTTTTTCGATACTTTTTCCTAATACATATTCATGAGCAGGATATATTGTTATGGATTCTTTTGTATGAATCGATCTTTGACTGGTAATATTAAAATCACGTATAGAATCTACTTCATCTCCCCAGAATTCAATTCTTGCTCCTATTTTATGATCAATAGAAATATCAACAATTCCTCCTCTTATACTAAATTGTCCTCTTCCTTCAATTAATTCACACCTTGTATAGCCAAGTTCTACTAACTTTTGTTTTAGTGTTTCTAAATTATAAGTGTTTCCTACTTTAAACTTTAGGATATTTTGATATAGATAATTTTTTTCTGGAAGTTTTTGCATAATAGCTTCTATTGTCGTTACTACGATTAGGTTCTTTTGGGCTTGTATTTCGTTCAATGTTTCTATTCTTTGATATGGTAAATCCTTGCTTTCTGCAACATAATCATAGGTTACCACCTCTTTTTTGGGAAATAGAACAACTTTATCTGTAAAATACCTGATATCTTCATATATTTTTTTTGCCTGTATTTCGTTATAAGTAATGATACAAATTGGTTTTTTTCCAAATTGATTCATTGCTGTTTCAAGTTGTACTGCTCCTACGTCATTTAAGCCCGATATTACTATCGGACTTTGTTTATTTTCTATTTGATTTAATAATTCAATAAATTTTGAATTTTTTCCCAGTTCTCCTAATATTTGATTCATAATCTTCTCCTAGCATAAATACCTTAGATGTCTTTTATTATACTATAATTTTTTTCAAAAAGAAAGTATTGTAATAAAAAATGTGCTCCATTTTAGAAGCACATTTACTATTCTTTTATCTTTTCTTTTTTCTCTACTTTTCTCTCTACTTTTTTTACTTTCTTTTCTGATTCTTTTCCCATTTCGCAAAGTATCCATGCGCAATAAGCAATAAAACATATGCCTGCTATCATGTTTACTACATTAAAAGTTAACATATAAAGTAATCCTGTTAGCACCCCTACAATTGCTCCCGCTTTTTTCTTGTTTAAAGATAAAAGCATATAGGCTAAAATTAATATAACTAATCCTACTGCAATAAATGATGTCTCTAATTTTGATAGTTGGCTATATAGAGTTGGTCTAAGTCCTACCACATCAATAAGTGCTAACGCTTGTAATATTAGTAATATAGCGCCCCATATTACGATAACTGATTTATATTTTTTTTCGTTCATCTTACTTCTCCTTTCTTTTGTATATAAATTTTATATCAAATTGTGAATGTTTTGTCAATTATTT
This sequence comes from uncultured Clostridium sp., assembly GCA_900556945.1. Taxonomy (GTDB): domain Bacteria; phylum Bacillota; class Clostridia; order TANB77; family CAG-508; genus CAG-269. The sequence continues at coordinate 5,469 of USQP01000040.1, read as the reverse complement.
GACATTATTTTCTGTTATTTATTTCTACTAATAATAATTTTGATAAAACAGTTAAGCTTAGCATTGTTGATAATAATATTTTTTCTCCTTAATATATGATACAACTTTCTACATTTTAACCACTAATTTACCAAATTTTGAATGAATATATTTTTCTAATTTTGTCATAAATTCTTCTGGCTTAATTTCTTTTTTAGCCACCATATCTAATCCCTTTTCCCAACTTGCCGTTAATTTGGGATTTAGCATATCTGGCATAGAGCCATAAACAATATCATAAATGATTTCACCTTTTTGAGTAGGTATAATGATTTGCGTTTTTGAATTAATTTCTATGTACTTTATTTTTTCAAGTTTTTTCACAATTTCTGCTCTTGTTGCACTTGTTCCAATTCCTGCACCTTTAATTTGTTCTCTTAACTCCTCTTCTTCGATTAGTTTTCCTGCATTTTCCATAGCTAATATAATAGAACCTGAATTATATCTCGTTGGTGGCGACGTTTCTGCTTCTTTTAATTCAAAGTTTTTAATTTCTACTTCTTGGCCTTTTTTTAAATTTCTTAGTATTTCTAAATCTGTTTGTTTTTCTTCTTTTTCATTTAGACTTTCCACATTCTTTTCATTTTTTGTGGATTTTTTATTTTTTTCCTCTGGTTTTAAAATTTCTAAAAATCCCTGATTCATACAAACTTTTCCACTGCAATTAAATATTTCTAATGTTTTATTTTCCGTATTTTCAATTTCGACTGTTACTTGAATTTTATTGTATTCTGCTGGTGGATAAAAAATGGCTAAAAATCTTGTTACAATTACTTTATAAACCTGTTTGTGTAATTCTGGTAAGCTATTATAATTTTCATATCCTTGTCCAGTTGGAATAATAGCATAGTGGTCTGTTATTTTGCTATCGTTCACATACTTGGTTTTTACTAAATCAGTAGAATATTTCTCATCTACCATTTTTTTTATATAACCTTGTACTTCTTCATCTTTAAATCCTCTAGCGATTCCATTTAAATTTTTAGTAATTTCCTTTGCTACAGCAGTTGAAAGTACCCTAGCATCTGTCCTTGGATAAGTTACTAATTTTTTTTCGTATAAATTTTGTATAATTTCTAATGTTTCATCTGGTTTAATTTTAAATCTTTTTGTACATTGATTTTGTATTTCTGCTAAATTAAATAATAAAGGTGCATTTTCTTTTTGCTTTGATTTCTTTAACGTTCCTATTTTTGCTTTTTTACCTTGAAAACTCTGTATAAATTTCTTTGCTTCGTCTTCTCTTTTAAATCCTGACTCATTATATAATTTAGGAGATTCAAACATTTTTGACTTTTCGCTTGCTTTCCATTCAGCTTGGAAAGATGCTGTCTTCTCTCCGAATTCACCGAATAATTTTATAATACTTTGTTTTTACAAAATTTCTAATTTCCCTTTCTCTTGAAACAATCATTCCAAGAACACAAGTCATAACACGTCCTACTGAAATAGATGCTCTTTCTTCGTTTATTTTACTAGCTAAATTTCTTCCATATATAATAGATAATAATCTTGAAAAATTAATTCCTATTAGATAGTCTTCTTTCGCTCTTAAATAAGCACTATCTGATAAACTATCATATTCTGATAAATCTTTTGCTTCTCTAATTCCTCTTAAAATTTCTTCTTCTGTTTGAGAATCAATCCATACTCTCTTCATTTTTGCTTTTGGATTTGGATGAGCCATCATAAATACTAATCTTTGTATATATTCTCCTTCCCTTCCTGAGTCTCCTGCATTATAGATTTCTTCTATATCATCCCTTTGCATTAATCCTTTTACAATATTAAATTGATTTTCTACTTGAGGAATAATTTCATATTTCCATTCTGTTGGAATAAACGGTAATGTATCTAACCTCCAAAATTTTAATTTTTCATCATATTTTTCTGGATAACTCATCGTTACTAAATGTCCTACACACCATGTAATAATCCAATGTTCTGATTCTAAATATCCATTTTTTCGATTAGTTGTTATTTTTAATGCTTTTGCAAATTCCATTGCAACTGATGGTTTCTCTGTTATTAATAAACTTTTGCCCAATTTTATCATCCTTTATTTTGTTTTTTCTCTGATATAATCTTTTTTTGCTGTATCAATCTTCTTTCTCTCTTAATTTGTCCTCTATATATTTTTTAGCTGTTTCATATATCAATTCATATTTTTTCATTGTTTCTTTGTCTGAAAATACAATTCTCTTGTAATGCTTTTCTAGATATTGATTCTCATAAATATACTTTAGACTATATTTAAAATTAAAATCATAGACATATGCAAAATGTGCAATCACTTTATCGGCAGCACTTTGTATCTTTTTATAATCTACCAACTTACCTTCCATAAATTCTTCATAAATTTTATCTGTCATCTTTTCATTAGATATATCATCTTTATTATATAAAGTCTCTATTTTTTCAAAGGTCATAATGTACAATATATCAACTTTATCAGCGTCTCTTATAATTTTTGCATGAAGCAATTCTTTATCTGTCAATCCTTTTTCTATTTCCTTTCGATTATGGTTTAAGATTGCTTTTCTTATGATTTCATCATATTTTGAAGTAGATATATAATCTCTTATTTTTTCTTCTTCAAATAGAATTTTTACTCCGAATTCTCCATGATTCATACTATCTTTATCCGCAAAAGTGTGATACCTTTTTATTTGTTCAAATCTTCCTATATCATGCAATAATCCTATCAACTCTGCTAATTCTATATCTTCTTTTTCTAAGTTCAAACTTTCAGCTATTTTCTTTGCCACTTGTGATGTTCTTTCTATATGTGCTATTTTTAGTGCAATCTTTCTATCTGTTGGATCATAATTCTTAACATATTCTTGAAAGGCTTTTTGAGCTTTTATTCTATCAATCATTTTAACACCTCATTTTTATGAATTGTATCATTTTTCATTTTTTTATGCAATAGCCTATCCCTCTTGAATTTTTCACTTATTTGTTATATAATGCCATAAATTAATAAAGAATTCTGAAAGGGGATTTAGATATGGATTACAATTTTAATGAAATAGAAAAAAAATGGCAAAACTATTGGGAAGAAAATAATACATTTTTCACAGATGTTTGGGATTTTTCAAAACCTAAGTTTTATGCCTTAGATATGTTTCCTTATCCATCTGGTCAAGGGCTTCACGTTGGACATCCAGAAGGATATACAGCAACTGATATTATGTCTAGAATGAGAAGAATGCAAGGATACAATGTTTTGCATCCAATGGGTTGGGACGCTTTTGGTCTTCCTGCTGAACAATATGCTATCAAAACGGGAAATCATCCAGCAGAATTTACGAAAAGAAATATAGAAACTTTTAAAAAGCAATTGAAAATGCTTGGTTTATCTTTTGATTGGGAGAAAGAAATTTCTACTTGTGATTCAAATTATTATAAATGGACACAATGGATTTTTAAACAATTATACGAAGATGGACTAGCTAAATTGGTTGAAATGCCTGTTAACTGGTGCGAAGGTCTAGGCTGTGTTTTATCAAATGATGAAGTTATTGATGGAAAGAGTGAAAGAGGTGGATTCCCAGTTGTTCGAAAGAACATGAAACAATGGGTTCTAGATATTCCCAAATATGCTGACATTTTATTAGACGGTCTAGAAGACATTGATTGGCCTGAGTCTACAAAAGAAATACAAAGAAATTGGATTGGTCGTAGTGAAGGTGCAGAAGTAAAATTTAAAGTTGCTAATTCTAATAAATTAGAATTTACTGTATTTACAACAAGACCTGACACTTTATTTGGCGCTACCTATTGTGTGTTAGCTCCTGAGCTTGATTTAATTGATAAGATTACTACTCCTGAACAAAAATTAAAAGTAGAAGAATATAAAAAACTTACTGCTTCTAAATCCGACTTAGAAAGAACAGAATTAAGCAAAGATAAAACAGGAGTATTTACTGGAAGTTATGCCATCAATCCTGTAAACGGAAAACAAATTCCAATTTGGATTTCCGATTATGTTCTATCTACTTATGGAACAGGATGCATTATGGCTGTTCCTGCACATGATGAAAGAGATTATGAATTTGCTCGTAAATTTGGAATTGAAATCATTCCTGTTTTAGAAGGAGGAGACATTTCAAAAGAAGCTTTTACAGGAGATGGTTTGCATATTAATTCTGACTTCTTAAATGGTTTAAACAAAGAAAAAGCAATTAGCAAAATGATAGAATGGCTAGAAGAAAATAAAGTAGGAACAAAGAAGGTTAACTATAAATTACGTGAATGGATTTTTGCAAGACAACGTTATTGGGGAGAACCAATTCCAATTGTTTATTTAGATCATGAAATGAGGGCTTTGCTAGACGATGAATTGCCTCTTGTTTTACCTGAACTTGAAGATTATGCCCCTTCGAAATCTGGTGCTTCTCCTTTGGAGAAAGCAACCGATTGGGTAAATACTACTTTTGAAGGCAAACCTGCCAAGAGAGAGACCAGTACAATGCCAGGAAGTGCAGGTTCTAGCTGGTATTTTTTAAGATATATCGATCCGAAAAACGATGATGAGTTTGCTAATAAAAAATTGCTTGAATACTGGATGCCAGTAGATTTATATGTTGGTGGTCCGGAACACGCAGTAGGCCATTTATTATATTCAAGATTTTGGAACCATTATTTATATAATAAGGGCTATGTTCCTGTTAAAGAACCTTTTGCTAAATTACGTCATCAGGGTATGATTTTAGGTACGAATGGTGAAAAAATGAGTAAATCAAAAGGAAACGTCATTAATCCTGATGATATGGTAAAACAATATGGTGCCGACAGTTTAAGAGTGTATGAAATGTTTATGGGACCAATTGATAGCGCTAAACCTTGGGATCCAAATGGAATTGATGGTTCTAAAAAATTCTTAGATAGAGTTTGGAGATTATATACTGAATCCGAAAAAATAAATGATACTTCAAATAAAAATTTAGAAAGAATTTATCATTATACAGTAAAAAAAGTTACCAATGATTATGAATCAATGAATTTTAATACAGCTATTTCTCAAATGATGATTTTCATTAATGCCGTTAACAAGGAATCAATATTTCCAAAGGAATATGCAGAAGGATTTTTGAAATTATTAAACCCTGTTGCTCCCCATATTACGGAAGAATTATGGAATATTTTAGGTCATGCTAATACGATTGCTTATGAAAAATGGCCTACCTATGATGAAGCAAAAACAATTGAAGATACTATCACTTTACCGATTCAATTTAATGGTAAGCTAAAAACTACTATTCAAATTAATTTAAATGAAAGCGAAGAAAAAATTAAAGAAAAAGTACATCATGCAATTGATTCTAAATTGGAAGATAAAAAAATCGTAAAAGAAATTTATGTAAAAAACAAAATTTATAATATTGTTGTAAAATCTGTCTCTTATACACATCTGACGCTGCCGAC
>USQP01000039.1 GCA_900556945.1 uncultured Clostridium sp. | reverse complement strand
CTTCGTCGGCAGCGTCAGATGTGTATAAGAGACAGGTTCTAATGTGTTTTTTATATTTTCATCAATATTCTCCAAATTTACTACTTCTCCTGTTATTCTATCATACCATTCTTCATCAAAATAATATCTTGTTCCTATTATCCTTCCATTATTCAATGATACGAATTCTTTGCTTGCAAACATATTCGTCCCTAGTGAAAAACCATCTTCTATTCCACATAAATAAGTTAAAGTTGGCTTAATATCTAATTTACTTATCGGTTTTTCAATTTTCATATGACTTATTCCTGGAATTTTTAATCCACAAACCACATTCGTATAGTTCAATTTAATTTCTACATCGGTCAACTTCGGATTGATACTTTCCAAGAATTCTAGCATTTCATCATTATACATATTTAATCCATTATGATCTCCAAATATTAAAATTGCCGTATTATCATATACTCCAAGTTCTTTTAATCCCTCCATAAAAACACCAAATGCATAATCTGCATAGTTTACCGCCTCTAAATAATTACCAAAATACGTATCTTTATATTTCCCCACATCAATACTTACTTTATTTCTATCTTGCAACCCCTCTAATTCATATGGTGTATGAGAAGATGCTGAAACAATAAAAGATAGGTATGGTGTTTGATATTGTTTCATTCTTTCAAGCCCCTGTGTATATAATAACTCATCTGATAAAAATCCATTAATATATTCTGTATCTTCGAATTTATCTTTTAAAGCTAAATCATCTATCTCAAGCCTCTTGTATACATTCCCTCGATTCCAAAAGTTAAGGTCATTTCCATGCATATAAGAAGTATAATAATTTTCACGATGAAACATCTTAAATATATCATCATAAGTATTGGTATAATATTTACTAAAGGACATTCCATTTTCCATCGGATAGATAGAAGTGATTGTAGAATGTTCTGAATCAGCAGTAGTAGAATAGCTTTGCATATGCATATTGGTAAATTCTATATTTTCATTTAAGAATTTATTTAAATTTGGTGTAATTTGCTTTCCATTTATCTCTTTATTGATAACAAATTCTTGTACCGATTCTAACTGAATTATAATAATATTTTTGTCTCTTAATATTCCCTCAAAAGAATATTTTTCTTGTCCATATTTATCTTGGTATTCCCCTTTTAATTGGTCATAACTTTTTACCATGTCTTCATAATTTTTATATTTTGTATGATTTACTCGATTAATGCTATTGCTTATATCAAAAACATGGTATCCAAAAATAGTTGCTTCTTTTATTTGCATATCCTTGTTATAGGTTTTATCTTTTCCTCTTTCTACATATTTTAAACTGACATAAAAAAAGATAATGATTCCAACTGCACCTATCATACTTTTATATAATATCGCTCTTCTATTGCTCCTTCCTTTTTTCTCTATTTTTATACATTTTGTAATAAGCATAATCAAAATTAATATTAAATCTAAAAAGTATAGAATTTGTTTTAGTTCTAATATCATAGGAAGTGTATTGAGAATTTCTTCCCCATATTGTAAATTCGTAAACTGTGCTATAGATAGGACACTACTGGAATAAATATAATAGGCATGATCTGCAAATAGTAATAAACTCAATACAAAATCTACTACCATTCCAGCAATTATCCTTACTCTGTTAGGAAATAGACATATCATGCATATGATAACGACAACAAAACTAGCTGTTCCTAATATAGTTTCTATCTCTAATTCTTCATTTACAGCAATGGTACTACAATAAAATAATATAGTTTTTCCTAATATTAAAATTCCTAATAAAATAATAAACCATACAGAGTTAAATAATTGATTCATAAACTTTTTTCGTCCATCATCCTTTTTGTCTGCTTTTGCTAATGTTTCCATTTTTCTATTTTCTATCTTTTCTGTCACACTACTACTCCTTGCTACCTATATTTTTTCAATAAATTGTTCAATGATTGTTATTATTTTTAAATCTTCTTTATTTTTGAGTTCATATTTAATGGGTTTGAAATCTTGCATTTTTAACACCGCTTCTTCTAATTCTTCTACTCCATTGATTCCCATTATATATCCTCTTCTGTCAAAAGCTTGTACAATTTGTTTTTGATGATTATTTACATGTTCTTGGAACTCATGAAGTCTTGGTACGGCTATAACTTTTTTTTCTTTTTTTATTGAACTAATAATCGACCCCACACCGCCATGTGTTATAATTAAATCAGCCTGTTCTTGATATCGTTCTAATTCTTCTTGTGGAATCAAATCAAATATTCTCATATTTTTTGATTCATAATTGGTATACCCAGACTGTACTAATACTTTTTCATCAATTACTCCTTTTTCAATCAATTCATCCATTTTTTCCAATAAACGATGAAAGCTATTATTTTGTGTTCCTAATAAAACTAAAATCATTAATAAATCGAACCTCCATATACAGCTTTCGGATATAGTTTTAGCATCTCCTCCCATTGCACAATAAATAAATCTGCAATAGGATAAATTAACCTTCCCGTAGCTGTTTTTTTATTTCTATTTGCAAATGTTTCTATGTAAATTATTTTACTTCCAAATATCTTTCCTAAATAACACATCGGTCCTGCGGTGTGTGTCCCAGTTGTAATAATTACTTTCGGTTTCAATTTAAAATAATAGTATATCGTTTTTAAGCATAAATAAAAATATTTAAAAATATAGGTAACTATTTTTGCCCTTGTCCCATATGGCAAAAAATATACTCTATCCCCATATTTCTCTTTTAATACTTCATTTGCTTTATCTTTTTCTGTTATAATATGATAATCATATTTATCAAATAAAGGAGAAAGTTGCAATATTTCACTTAAGTGTCCTCCTGTACTCGATATAAATAATACTTTTTTCTTCATTTAGTTTATCCTTTCTGCAAAATATCTCTTTATCTTTATCTTTTTCTTATTTTTCACATTGCTATTATATCTTTTTTTTACTTGTATGTCTAGTATAAACCTAAAAAAACGCCATATGGCGTTTCTTCATATTTTTTTATTTATGCTCTTGGATGAGCCTTTCTATAAATATCTTTTAGACCCTCATCTTGAAATTGCATATAAATCTGTGTTGAAGATATATCTGAATGTCCAAGCATTGTTTGAATTGCTTTTAAATCTGCTCCATTTTGTAAAAGATGTGTTGCAAATGAATGTCTTAGAACATGTGGCGTAATATCTTTTGTAATATGTGCTTGTTCTTTATAATATTTTATAATTTTCCAGAAACCTTGTCTTGTTAATCTTCCTCCATTGATATTAACAAATAATGCTCTTTCGTCTTCATCTTTTATTAATACATTTCTTGCTTCTTCGATATATTCTTTTAAAGCATTTAAAGACATACTTCCTAATGGTATATTTCTTTGCTTGCTTGCATTTTTGCAAGTTACATATCCTTCTTCTAAATTAACATCTTCAATATTTAAAGAAATAATTTCTGTCACTCTCATTCCAGTAGCATATGCAAATTCTAGCATTGCCTTATCACGAGTTCCTTTTAAATCAACATCTTTTGGTTGATCTAATAAAAGTTCAACTTCTTTTGAAGTTAATACACTTGGCACTCTTTTTTCTATTTTTGGAGATTGTATATTGGCTGTTGGATCTACTTTTACCTTTTTTCTTTTTAATACAAACTGATAAAAGGATCTGATAGACGCAATACATCTAGATATACTAGATGGCTTTTTCCCATTTTCTTGAAGTTCTTTTATATAATCTTTTATATCTTCTTCTTTTACTCTATTATAGTAAATTTCACAAGCTTCTAAATATCTTTTAAACTGCTTTAAATCTCTTTTGTATGATTGCAATGTGTTATCCGATAATTTCTTATCATTCTCTAAAAAATCAAAAAAATACTTCAATTGTCTTTCCATTTATTCTCTACTCCCTATATAAAAAATATTCATTTACATAAACTATATATGTTATATCAAACAATTTTAAAAAAGTAAATACATTTTTTCTATTTTTTAAAAATATTTTATCAAAACTTTTAAAACATTGGTTGAAATAAAAATTTCAATAAGAGATGAAATGATCAATAGTAGTAACATCACAATTGAAAATATGGTATGTCTAATAATTTCTAATTTTATATTTTCTTTTCTGTTATCTTTTATAATTGATTTATAGAGTTTAAATCCACTGACAGCCAATGCTAAAATAGCAGGTATAAAAATCAAATTTTGTAATACTATCGTTATGAATATAAAAAGTAATCCCTTCGATAATCCCATAATCGAAATACAAACAGATATCGTATATCCTAAGCAAAATCCTCTATATAATATGATTCCAAAGACTACAGGAATTCCGAATTACAGTCGTTCCAAAAAACCAAATTATTAGAGCCAATAATATATTCTGTCCCATACTAGTTTTTAACAAACTCATATTATCTAATTTTTCTGTTGTCTTCATCTTATCAATAAAGTTATTAAGATAAGAATTAACCTCATTTTTTGATGTTTCTTGCATATTATTTACTAATAATACGCCTAAAAATATTCCTATTATGAATAGTAAAGTGACTATTATATATTCTTTTCTATTATTAATCACATGTTGCTTGATCGTTTCTTTTATTTTTACTCCTTTGTCTTTCATAGAAAGTTCCACTCCGTTTCGCCTATTTATCTTCTACAGAAATTTCCTAAAATATAAAAAATCTCCTTATCGTTTATACATAATGTGTATTCGATAAAGAGATTTTTAGAACTTTTATTTTACAGAAACTTTTCCATAGTTTCCTCCACCGCCAGAATGTATTTTTGCATTTCCCATTCTGGCATTTTCAATACGATTAGCTACTTTTTCTCCCACTACCATTTCAATATCATCTTTTGATAACTTGTGTAAAATATTCATTTCTGTTTCAAAAGTATCTAACAATTTCGTAATTGTTTTTCCTCCCACTCCTGGTATAAACCCAAGTGGAATTTGATAGATATAAGGTGGCCTATTTTCAGGACTTTTTGTTTCTTTTTTATCTTTTATTAATTCTATCCTATCAAAAACTCCAAAAGTAACATTTTTTCCTCCACACATAGGGCAATTTTCAACAGGTTCTTTTGTTTCAATTGACTTTTTACAATCGTCACAATAAGTTCTATGATATTTTCCTAGTTTTGGATCTAATCCATAGTTGCTAATTATTTTTCTTCCATCTTCATTTTTCAAAGCTTTTACAATTTCTTTAAAAGATATATCGTTAACTTGTATTTTATTATATTCTCTTGCTATCTTTGGTAAAGAATGTGCATCTGAGTTCGTTAAGAAAGTTCTTGTTTCTAATTCTGAAATAGTATCTGCTAAATAAGTATCAGAACTTAAGCCTAGCTCTATGGCAAATATCCTATCAAATTTTTCTTTAAATATATTTTCCAATCGATCTGTGCAATTCCCATAATAGCTTTTATGTGGTGTAAACACATGTGCCGGTATTAGTATCCCATTATATTTTTCTACAATATCTATTAAATCATATCCAGATAAATCTGTTCTTTGTGTACTTAAAGTAATATTTTTTAAGTGGTGACTCAATTCATTAGAAAATCCTTTAATGTCACTCAAATGTGGAAAAAAGCATATATTATGTGCACTTCCGCATTTTCCATTTCTTCCTTTTTCTGATGTTTCTACTTCACTTCCTAAAAGAATGCATACTTTATCTTTATAAATAATTCCACCATCTTTTAGTTCATAAGCATCTCCTGTTTTAAGAAATTTCTCAATATCTTCTATTACATAAGGTGATGCACAATCTATGATTCCTACAACATTAATTCCTTTTCTTTCAGCACATTCTTTTGCAATGTTTGCAAAATTCAATGATCTGGCCGCTGTGATTTTAATTGGCTTCCCACTTTCACTTCTTCCTATGTGTACATGTAAATCTGCAAATATTTCGTACATTTTTTACTCCTTTACCTTTGCTATTGTTTCTTCATTGACGTGGCTCATTATCTTTCTAGCAGTTTCTTCACTAAATAATGGTCGATTCGGATCATCTACTTTTTTAAGCATTTTTTGTGCTTCCTTTTCCATTTGTTTTTCCATTAAACCATCTATCTTTGGTTCATAATCATAGCTGACCTTTTTTATAAAATTCATGATTCCCTCTGTTTCATTATACATTTTTACTAGTCGTCTTAAAGCTGTCATACTAACTAACTCATTTATGTTTATTTTTTCCATAAAACCAACAAAATCTTTGAAAGTCTCTAAATATCTATTATAATCATCTTTTAGGTTTCTATGTTCTAATAATACTAATGCTTCATCCGGTTTAAAACCTATTCTCTCAGGTCTATCTAAAAGCATTCCGCCAAATTGATCTACCAATTCTAAAATATCACTTTCTCTTTCTCTTGGATTACTCTTGCTATATCGATTAACCTCTTCACAAACTTTACAAAACTTCTTCCCAAATCCAAGAATTTCCAAATATTCTGCTCCCTTTTTTGCATAAGTTTGCATACTTTCAATGTCTTGAGCATTATCTATTTTTTTACAATTACATAATAAGCATGCTGTTAACAAAAAGTTCTTATCTACTTCTATTTTAGAATAATTCAAAAACATTCTTGCTATTTCAGTCTTAAATATAACTGATTTATCAAATAATATTTTTTTCTTTTTTGATAGGTAATATGTAATTTCCATTTTTGCCGCTAAATCTTCTTCGTCCAAAATATACTCCGCAAAGTTTTCCATTTACTTCCTCCTTTTAGTTAGCCATGTGCAAACAAAGCTAAGGTATTAGCATACAATTTTATTATAATGGAAATGAC
>USQP01000038.1 GCA_900556945.1 uncultured Clostridium sp. | reverse complement strand
TCGTCGGCAGCGTCAGATGTGTATAAGAGACAGTTATTATATCTATGTCAATACCGATTATATCCAGCTTGTTAGAAATTATATTGAAGATATTGCCATAGAAAGAAGGAAGTACAAATGAAAAATAAAAATGTAATTTTTTTAATAATAGCAACGATAATATTAGTAATTCTTCCTATCCATTCAAGTTATGCAAACAATGAAGAAACGATAAAAGAACAACAAGAAGAATTCAAAATACAAGATTTTATAAATAATGCTGAACAATATACAGGAGAAGTTTTTGAGGACATTGATATCAAAGAACTTTTAAATAATGCGATAAAAGGAGAAATAGATAATAGCACATTGTTTAAAAAGGTATTGAACTTGTTTGGGACAGAGGTAACAACTAATCTTAAAGCGATAGTTAGCATTTTAGCTATCATTATTATACATAGCATTTTAAAATCTATAAGTGAAAGTTTAGAAAATGATGGGATAGCGAAATTAATTTATTATGTACAATATATACTGATTGTTACCATCATTATGTCTAATTTAACAGATATTGTAAAACTAGTACAAAATACTACAAGTAATTTAGTAGCTTTTATGAATATGCTGATACCACTTCTAATAACACTTATGATGTATACGGGAAGCATAACTACTAGTAGTGTAGTAGAGCCGATTATATTATTTGTAATTAATTTTATAGGCAATATCATACAAGATTTAATTATACCATTTGTTCTAATCTTTACAAGTTTAGTAGTAATTTCAAAAATATCGGATAAGGTTCAAATTGATAAATTAGCTAAGTTTTTGAAATCTGGAATTGTATGGTTCTTAGGAATTATATTAACTGTATTTGTTGGAGTAGTTTCATTAGAAGGAACGCTATCGAGTAGTGTAGATGGAATTACGGCGAAAACAACAAAAGCGGTAGTAAGTTCTGCTATACCAGTAGTGGGAAAAATTTTAGGAGATGCCGTAGATACTGTCTTAGGTTGTGGAATTGTATTAAAAAATGCAGTAGGATTGGTAGGTGTCATTATTGTTGTAGGAATCTGTATTATGCCAATTCTAAAACTTTCTATATTTACAATATCCTATAAATTATTATCAACAGTAGTACAACCTGTTGCTGATGAAAAAATAGTAAGTCTTTTAGATCAAATAGGAGATATTTTTAAGATATTTTTAGGAATTTTATGTGCCATAACATTTATGTTAATTATCGGAACAACTTTAGTTTTAAAAATGTCGAATAGTAGCATGATGTATAGATAGGGGATAAAAAGATGATAGAATTTTTGAGTTCATGGGCGAAAGGATTAGGAGTTACAATTGTAATTGTATCGATCCTAGAAATGCTTTTACCAAACAATAAAACAAAGAAATATATAAAAATGGTATTAGGAGTTTATGTTATATTTAACATTATTTCTCCTATCATACAAAATAAAGAAATTTTTAATTTAGATGAATTAGACTTAAGTGATTATCAAACAACAGAAACAAGTGCAATTGATCAAACGAGTATGGATGAACGAATTGAAAAATTGTATATGCAAGAATTAGAAAAAGATATAACCAAAAAAATAAAAGAAATGGGATATGAAGTAACTAAGTGTAAAGTAGATGCACAAATATCAGACAAAGAAGAAGATACTAAAATTAATAAGATAAAACTAAAGATAGAAAAAAATGAAGAAAATCAAGAGGAAGAAGAAAAAGATAATAGTACAGAAGATAAAATAGTATCAGAAATACAAAAAATAAAGAAAATTGACACTACAGTAGAAATAGACAAAAATGAAGAAAAAACAGAAAACGAAAATAAAACAACTGTTACCAAGGTTGATGTACAGAATGTAAAGAAATTTTTAATAGAAGAATATGGGGTGAATGAGAAATGTTTAGAGATAAATTGAAAAAATTAATAAATAAAAATGATGATGAGCAAGAAGGAAATGACAAAAAGAAAATTGAGAACTTAGTATTTTTTGTTATTTTACTAATTGTGACCATTGTTATTATTAATGCCATTTGGAATGGAAAAAACCAAGTAACTAAGCAAGAAAACAATACTACTTCAAAACAATTAGCTAGTACTGTTCAAAATGATACCGTAAAAAGCACAACTCAAACAACGGATAATTTAGAAGAAAAATTAGAAAACATATTATCCAACATTCAAGGAGTAGGGGAGGTGAAAGTATGCATTAATTATTCGGAGTCAAGTGAGGTAGTAGCTATGTATAACGAAACTTCAAAAATTAGTAATACAGAAGAATCTGATACATCAGGAGGAACAAGAAAAATACAAGAAACAGATTCTCAAAAAGAGATTGTTTATCAAGAAGATGATGGAGAAAAAACACCAATTACTCAAAAGATAGTACAACCAAAAATAGAAGGTGCTATTATTACAGCAAAAGGTGCTAACAATATTGATACAAAAACTAATATCATTCAAGCTGTGGAGGCTATTACAGGCCTTGCAACACATAAAATACAGGTATTTGAGATGAACTGAAATTTTGGGGACGGAGCAAAAGTTTCAGTTCAAAAAATAAAGAAGAAGTAAATATTACAATTTTGGGGAAGAAGTAAAGCTGAAACTTTTGCTCCGTCCCCAAAATTTCAAAATTTAAGGAGGAGTTATGAAAAAGTTATTAAAGAAAAATCAAGTGATCATTTATGTAATAGCTATTATGTTTATGACAGCCGGATATTTGAATTATACTATCAATCAAGATGGAACTTTAGAAACTAGTATGCAAATGGAAGCAAAAGATGATACTGCTTTGGCAGATATAGGTGATGCTACTTTGGTTAGTAGTAATGATATTCTTGGAGGAGATACCACAGAAACCAATACGGTAAATAGTACAGAGAATGAACTTAATAGTAATACAACATCTATAGATAATCAAAATATGAGTACAAATGAAACAGAACAAGCTAACACAACGGTTTCCTCAAATAAAGATGATTATTTTACAAAGTCAAAATTAGAAAGGGATACGATGTATTCACAAATGATAGAGACTTATGAAAAAGTAATAAATAGTAGCAATTCTTTAGAAACTCAAAAACAAACCGCAACGCAAGAAATTACAAAAATAAATGAAACAAAAAATAGTATTATGATATGTGAAAATTTAATCAAAACGAAAGGATTTGAAAATTGTATTGTATTTGTAAATGGTGAGAGTGTAAACGTAATTATTGGCGTGTCAGAAATGAAACAGGAAGAAGTAGCACAAATTCAAAATATTGTATCGAGAGAATTAAAGAGTGCGATAGAAAATATACATATTTCAACAAAATAAATAAATGACAGGAAATTGCTAATATATATTAAGCAGTTTTTTCTGTCATTTTTCTTATATATTCTCCAATTTCTTCGTTCGTTAAATCTAATTCTGTAATTAGATTTTTTAGAACATCTCTTCTTGGCAAATCTTCTTCATTATCAATTCTAATATATTGTCTTAAACTAATACCAAGAAGCTGAGACATATCTTCTTGTGTATATTTTTTTAGTTTTCTTTTTTCTTTAATCATAACATCACCTTAATGATAAAATTTAAATTATTATTTCATAAACTTTCTAAAATTTGTATTGACATTTAATGACATGTTTAGGTAAAATATAAGTGGTAAAAATTTATATGAGAATACAAAAGAAAGGGAAAAAGAATGAATGAAAAGAAAAATTCGAAATGAAAATGCAATAACCCTTATTGCATTAATAATAACAATTATAGTATTGCTAATCTTAGCGGGGGTAACAATTGTAACTTTGACAGGAGAAAATGGGATTCTAACTAAAACAAATCGAGCTCAAGAGGAGTCAAAAAAGGCAAGTATAGATGAACAAGTACAATTAGCGTTTTTAGGAAGTTATCAGGAAAATGGAAAATTAAATTATAATGAATTAAAAGCAAATTTAAAAAATATTGAAAAAATAGAGGGAGTACCAGATGAAATTACTGATGAAAAATTCCCATTAGCAGTAACAATCAAAGGAGAAGAAATAAAAATAAATCAAAACGGACAAGTTTTTTATTCTGGAGAATGGGATAAGACGGCAGCATCAGATGATGTATTTATTTGGAAAAGTAATGAACCAGGCGATAGTGACTATGGAGTAGTTATTGGGTATACGGCTAATGTCGATAATTATACGAAATTAAGATTTCCAAGCAGGTGTACACAAATAACGTTTTCATGGGGCTTAACAGTTGAAGAAAATGGAGTAAATACAGCAACTTCAAGATCTTACACAAATAATATAGTAGAGATAGAAATACCAGGAACAGTAACAATGATAGGAGGCGATGCTTTTGGTCCAACAAGTCACGAATCTTTTTCAAAATTAGAAAAGGTTACGATAGAAGAAGGATTAACAACGATAGAAAATAATGCATTTTCTGGTTGTAAAAGTTTGGCTAGTGTTACATTACCAAATAGTTTGAAAAATATAAAATATGGTGTTTTTGCTGGTTGTCAAAATATAACGAACATAATAATTCCAAGCGGTGTGACAAATATAGAAATCAATGCGTTTACAGGTTGGACATCAGAACAGACAATAAATTGTAGGGTGAGCAATAAACCAGAGGGATGGAGTGATGATTGGTGTAGCAATAATGCTAATGTAATATGGGGTTATACCGGAAAATAATAAAAAAGTAAGGAATAAGGCAGACCTATTTCTTACTTTTTGCTTAAAAAATAGAAAGAAAGAGAAAAAACAAGTAAAAAATTTTACCAAAACTGTTGTAAAAAAAATAATTACTGATATAATAATAAAAGAAAAAATAACATTAAGGAGGAAATATGTTAAAGAAAGTAGGAATACTAGCTAATGGCGGAGACGTATCAGGATTTAATGCAGTTATTAGAGCTATTGTAAAAACAGCAGAAAATCATGGAGTAGAATGTTATGGAATTGTAGATGGCTATAATGGATTACTGAAAAAAGATTTCGAAAAATTAAGTACAGCAGCTGATGGAGAAGCAGTAGGTATTTTACCTAAAGGTGGTTCTATTATAGGTTCATCAACTAATGCTAATATTTTCAATTATAAAATTGTAAAGGAAGATGGTAGTATAGAATATAAAGATTTATCTGAACAAGCAATTGCTAATATCAAGGAATTTGGATTTGATTGCATCTTTACTTTAGGGGGAGATGGAACACAGAAATCAGCAAGAGATTTCTCGACAAAAGGGGTAAATATTATAGGAGTTCCAAAAACAATTGATAATGACGTGGCTTGTACAGAAATTACTTTTGGCTATAACACAGCTGTCTCAGTTGCTATGGAAGCATTGGATAGATTACACACAACAGGAGAGACACATCATAGAATTATGGTATTAGAAGTTATGGGAAGATATGCAGGATGGATTGCTTTAGAATCAGCTATAGCTGGAGGAGCAGATGTAGCACTAATTCCAGAAATACCATATGATATTAATAAAGTAGCGACTAAAATTGAAAATAGAAAAAAAAGAGGAAAAAACTTTAGTATTGTAGTAGTAGCAGAAGGAGCTAAACCAAAAGATGGAGAAATGGTCATACAAAACGTACGTGATAATGGAGCTGGAGTAGATAATACAAAACTGGGTGGAGTTGGACAAGTAGTAGCAAAACAATTAGAGGAACTAACAGGGTTAGAGGCTAGAAATACTACTTTAGGATATATGCAAAGAGGAGGAACTCCAACCGCTTTTGATAGAGTTTTATCAACAAAATACGGTTCAAAGGCGATGGAACTTGCTTTAGAAGGAAAATTTGGAACATTAGTAGTTATTAAAAATGGAAAATTAGATGCAGTATCTTTAGAAGATGTTGTTGGAAATAATACAAGAATTGGTGCTGTATCTGGTAATACGAAAGAAAGCAACTTAAGAAAAGTTACGATGGATCATGATTTAGTAAAAACAGCAAGAAATGTTGGAATTAACTTGGGAGATTAAATTTTGATAGTAATAATATATACTATAAATCATAAAATTATAAAAGGAGGATAAAAATGGAAGAAAAGAAAGTAAATACGGAAGAATTAAAAAGTGAAGCATCTAATACGGTTAATCAAGTAAAGGATACTATCAAAAATGTGGATATTAAAAAGGATAGTATTGAAACAAAAGGATTTGTTACAGATATGTTTAAAAATCCACTAGAAAAGATGAAAGAAATTGTGGATAAGGATAATGGGCAATATCTAAAATATGCAATTATTATTCTAGTAATATGGGTAATAGCTGAATTACTTGATAGATGTTTTACTGTTGGTTCGATATGGGGCTTATCAAGCTGGGGAAGTAGTTTAATGTCTGTTATAAGGGCTGCAATAACACCATTAGTAAGCATTTTGGTAATGTCTATTATCGTTTTAGTAATGAACTCAAAAAGTAAAAAACAATTGACAACAATCATTACAGCAGTAACAACAGCCAATATACCAGTTGTAATTTCTTCTGTCGTAAGTTTGTTAACTGTATTTGGTTCATCTGTATCGATGATAACGACACCATTTGCTATATTTTGTGGTACGATATCAACAGTATTAATGTACTTTGCTTTAAAAGCGGTGTTTAGTGAAGAAAAAAATTCGGATTTTATTAAAAAGTTTGTGATAATAGAAGCTATATACTATGTAGCATATATTGTTCTTTCACTATTGAAAATTTATATTTAGATAACAAGATGAGTAGGTCTGTTTTAAAGCAGACTTGCTCATCATTTTCTATTATAAGTTAAGCTCCTAATATATATTAGGAGCTTAACTTCTGTCTCTTATACACATCTCCGAGCCCACGAGACG
>USQP01000037.1 GCA_900556945.1 uncultured Clostridium sp. | reverse complement strand
GCAGCGTCAGATGTGTATAAGAGACAGATGATAGACAAGAAGATATATATAGGTAAGTAAAGGAGATAATTTTATGAACTTAAAAAGAATCTGTACAAGTTTGATTATTGCAATTTTATCCATTGTACTAATGGCAGGATCAACTACTGTGCTTGCAACAACTGCGACAACGCCATTATATTTGGGAGTAGTAGAATTAAGAACGAATAACAATCCCAATATGGCATATTCAATAGAAGATCCTAATGCTAATGGACATATAATATGGAATATCGTAAAATATGCTAGTTCGGAATCAGAAAATTATGTATCGCAAAATATTTATTGCGTGAATCCAAGTATAGGATTTAACAGTAATGGGCTTAAAGATGAATATGATACTTATTATAATATGAAAACAGAAAGTGATACGGTTAAAGGATTAAGTTCTATTACTGATCAGACTATTACATTAGATGATAATACAACAATTAGTAGTTACAATGCTATTTTAGCATTAGGAGATATGCTATATTTGCCAGGTGATTCTACAGTGAAAGAAAAAGAAGACCTACTTAAAGTAGTAAAAGAACTTGCTAAAAAAGATAATAGTGCTTCAGGTTATGTTGAGGGCATGGATACTTATCCACTAACAGATGATGATATTAATGCTGTTCAACAAGCTGCCATTTGGTATTTTACAAATTATGGAGAAGAAAAATATGATAATACTAATTCCAATTCATGGTTAAAATATAAAACAGAAGGAATGACTAGTTATGCATCTTTGTCAGATTATAACCAAGGTACGAAAGAAGGAGAAATTAGAAATGCTCAAGCCAATGTATTATATAAATATTTAATTGATACAGCCAAAACAAAGGCTAAAAATTATTCAAGTTCAAGTAGTAGTACAGGGGCACCAGCACAAGTAAATACAAATGCACTAAATTATGAAGAATTAGATTCAAATTATATTATAGGACCAATTAATATTACTGAAAATGATGGAAATACATTACCATATACAATTGACTTTGTTGTGAAGAATGGAGAAACAGAGACAACAAGTTATAAATTATTAGATAGTGATAAAAATGAAGTGGCATCAGGAACAACGGTTAAAGATTTAGTTGGACAAAATTTCTATATTTCATTATCGAAAGATAGTGTAACAAGCGTTTCTGTATCTGCTACTATAAATTATAGTAATACAAATCTTACATTATGGACATCGATCACAGATGTTGATGGTACACAACCAGTTATGATCCCAGAAAAAAAATCAGAAACTATACCATGGGAGAAAACAGTTACACCAAATTCTAAACCATTTGACTTAGCTTTAAGAAAATACATAACAAAAGTAAATGGGGTTGAAGTAACAAATTCAAGAATTCCAAATATTGATGAAAGTACAATATCATCTAATGGAACAGCTACCTATAAACATAGAAAAGATCCTGTAACAGTAGAAACAGGAAATATTGTTACGTATCAATTAACAATTTATAATGAAGGTGAAAAAGATGGTCGTGCAACAAAAATAGTTGATCAGTTGCCAACAGGATTAAAGTTTAGCAAAGTAGTAAGTGGAAACTTTGAATTAGGTTCCTATAGTGAAACCGATAACATATTGAACCTAGTGAGAAAGTCAAGCAACACGAGTAACTTACCGGCCTATACAACGGGAAGTTTAACTTTTGGTTCAGGTTCAGAAACGATAGAAATAGAGTGTGAAGTTACAGCAACAGCTAATACAACCAATAGTAAAGTATTAACTAATGTAGCATGGATTGCAGAAGAGATAGATAGTGATGGGAATGTGATTACAAATCAAAAAGGATTAGATAGGGATTCCGAACCATCTACTAAACCAAGTGTAAATAAAGATAATATGGAGAATTATACAGGGAATGGCAACAAAGAAGATCTAAGTGACTCTACATACTATTATAAAGGTCAACAAGATGATGATGATTTTGAAAAATTAGTATTAATGCCACAATCTTTTGACTTGAAATTAATAAAAAGAATTACAGCAGTTAATAATCAAGATGTAAAAGAAAGAATTGAAAGTATAGATGTAAGTAATTTAAATAAAGTAGATTCTAATGGTAACTTCTTAGTAGATACTACTTCAGAAAAATATACAACAGCAGAATATGAATTAAATAAAGAACCAGTTAGTGTAAAAAAAGGTGATATCGTTACTTATACGTTTAGAATTTATAATGAAGGAACTATAGATGGATATGCTTCAGAAATAACGGAGGATATACCAGAAGGATTAGAATTCTTATGGTCTGAAAAAGAGGGAGATGAATTAGTAGCAGATACAACATTAACAGAGGAAGAAAAAGCTGCTATAGAATTCAACCAATCTAAATATTGGACTTATGCAGACAGTACATTAACAACAATAAAGACAGAATATTTATCAAAAGAAAATGAAACCACAACAGACGGGAATTTAATTAAGGCTTTCGGAGCCAATGATGGTACTAAGACGGAAAGTGACCTTGACTATAAGGAAGTATCTGTTATGCTTAAAGTTGTATCAGAAAATGTAACAGGAACAATCATTAGAAATGAGGCTTGTATATCAGAAGATTCGGATGAAAATGGAGACCCAATTGATGATAGAGATTCTGATACAGAAAAATGGGTTAAATATGAAGATGATGAAGATTATGACAATATTATATTAAAATCATTTGACTTAGCTTTAAGAAAATTTATTATAGCAATTAGTGATGATACCAATATAGAAAATGAAGAGTATTTAAAAAATGAGGAAGGTTTTTATACAAGAGCACCAGAAGTTGATACATCAAAATTAAATACCCTAGATGAGAATGATAAGATGATAACAACAGCTATCTATAACCATACGAAGGAACCAGTTTTAGTAAAGAAAAATGACATTGTAGTTTATAACTTAAGAGTATATAATGAAGGTGAAATAGATGGTTATGCAGCAGAAATAAAAGATCACTTACCACCATATTTAGAATTTGTAGATAGCCAATTTAATAAACAATATGGATGGGAAGTTTCTGAAGATGGAAGAACAGTTACAACTACCTATTTAAATGATAGTAAAATAAATAAAGCGGTCAAGAATGAAAATCCAGATACTCCTGAAAAGACTTATACATTATCCTATAAAGATGTTCCAATTATGTGTAAAGTAAAAGATACTGCAAAAACGAGTGAAAACATAACAAATATAGCAGATATTACAGAATATTTAGATGAAAATAAGAAACCAGTAAATGATAGAGACTCACAAGAAGACAATGTAAATCTTCCAGATGACGATAAATTACCAACTTACAAAGATGATGAGACAGGAGATTATATACCAGGGCAAGAAGATGACGATGATTTTGAAAAAGTAATTGTAAAAGAGTTTGATTTGGCTTTAAGAAAATGGGTAACACAAGCAATTGTTATAGATAGTAATGGTCAATCAGTTACAGAAACAGGTCATGATGCATGGGATGATCCAGAACAAGTAGTAAAAGTTGAATTACATAGAAAGAAACTAAGTGAAGTGACCGTTAAATTTAGATATTCAATACGTGTCTATAACCAAGGGGACATTGCAGGATATGCAAAAGAAGTAACTGACTATGTACCAGAAGGATTAAAATTTGTAGCAGAAGATAATCCAGGATGGACAGATGAAGGAAACAATGTAATTTCAACTAGATTATTAGAAAATACATTGTTACAACCAGGGGAATATGCAGATGTAGAAGTAGTTCTTACATGGATTAATAATGAAAATAACATGGGGGTTATGACAAATACAGCAGAGATTTCAGAAGATTATAATGATTATGGTGTACCAGATAAAGATTCTACACCTGATAATAAAAAGCCAGGAGAAGACGATATTGATGATGCCCCAGTTATGTTATCAATTAGTACAGGACAAATGAGAATTTATTTTACATTAGGATTTGTTGTATTGATTACAATTGCAGGGGGAGTAGTACTAATTAGAAAATTTGTATTATAGAATTAAAAAAATGAAAGAGAGTTTAACTAAAATGAAAAGTTAGACTCTTTTTATATTGATAATTCTTAATATGTAAAAGTTACTTTAATAAAAATGTAATAAAAACTTAATATAAAGTATTTGTTTAGCAAAAATCATTAATCCGTAGTAAAAGAATAAAAATTAATGATAATCAAAGTGCTTGAAAAGAATTTTATGATATGTTATAGTTTTAATGATATAGACAATCAAGACAGTAACATTATAAAAGAATAAACAGAGAAGAGAAGGGAGGAAGCCAGTTATTTTAATTGGTAAGTAATAAAAATGAATAAGATGGTTAAAATACAAGGCATTTTATTGATTATAGTATTAATTCTAAATATGATGTTTCCACTTTTATCAATAGCAACAGAGGATATAGTAACTATAACATTTGAGGATGAAAATTTATATAATACAATAATGAGTGAATTATCTAATAAAATAGAGAATCATGAAGATGATAAGTTAACAATACAAATGACACAAGAAAATATAGATAGTGTTATATCATTAAGCTTAAGTGATAATATATCTAATATTGAGGGGATAGAATACTTTTCAAATTTAGAAAGTTTTTATGTATCGAATTATATAGGAAATGATGATGATATTATAGATTTAACTCCTCTAAGCAATCTAACTGAATTGAAGAAATTGTCGATAAATTATGTGACCATAAGAGATATTAACGTATTACAAAATCTATCCAATTTAACAAGTTTAACATTAAAGCGAACAGCAATAAATAGTGCACCAATAAGTGAAAATGGTTTTAAAGATATAACAGTTCTTAGAAATTCAAGTTTAACAAGTTTAAATATACAAGGATATGATATAGGAAACAATCAAGAAAATGCAGAAACTTTATCAAAATTGCAAAATTTAACTAGATTGTCATTATGTGGTTGTAATATTTCTGATGATGATCTAGAGTTTATTTCAGAACTTACAGGTCTAGAAGAATTATACTTAGGAGGGCCTAATTATGAGGGAAATAATATAGAAAATATAGAACCTTTGAGAAAAATGACCAATTTGAAAAGCTTGAACTTATCTAACAATAAAATATCAGATATTACTTCATTATATGAGTTAACTAATTTGAGAGAAGTAGCATTACATTATAATAATATCACAGATATAACATCTTTAAAAGGATTGGTTAATTTGTATGAACTAGAGATATATCACAATAATATATCTGATATTTCTCCACTTTCTGAATTAACAAACTTGAAATATTTATATTTAGGAGATAATAATATAGAAAATATAGAGAGCCTAGCAAAATTAAATAATTTGTATGTATTAGATTTATATGGAAACAATATAACAGATGTAAGTTCGTTATCTAGTATAACTAGTTTGCTACCAGATGGAGGATTAGTGAAAGGATTAAATTTGTCTTATAATCATATTAGGGATGCTTCGATACTAGATAATGAGTTAAGAGAAGTTAAAATTGAAGGGCGTTATTATGATTATGGTGGAATTATAAAAGGGCAATCTATTGATATAAATGTAGAGGATAAGAATGTAGAATTACCACTAATATTTCTTCAGACTAAAGATGAAAAGAGTAGATTGTATACAGAAGAAGACTATGTATTAGTAAATTGCACTTTGAGCAGTGATGGACAAAGTGTTATCATTGATGATGGTGCTGAGAAAGCAAGTGTAAAGATATCAGGAGGAGAAGCTTCTGGCACGGTTCTAAATATATCAACTATTGACGAAAATCCACCAATTTTGAATATTTCATACAGTACAACAGAGATGACGAATGAAACGGTATTGGTAAGTATAAAATCAGATGAAAAGATACAACCAGTAGAAGGGTGGACATTATCAGAAGACGAATTGGTATTAACAAAAACATATGCTAAAAATATGCAAGAAGAAGTAAATGTTTATGATTTAGCAGGAAATGAATCAAAAGCATGTATATCGGTATCTAATATAGATACTGATGCGCCACAAGCGGAAATAAATTATAGTACAACTCAACCTACAAATAATAATGTAATAGTAAGAATAATAGCAAATGAAAAAATACAGACAGTAGAAGGCTGGACATTATCGAATGATCAAACCACATTGGAGAAAGTTTTTATAGATAATGGTGCAGAAGAGGTGACATTGTATGATTTAGTAGGAAATAAAAGGATAATACCAATAGAAGTGGAAAATATAGATAGGACTACTCCAGTAATACAAGTAAAATATAGTACCAAAGAATTAACTAATGAAAATGTTGAAGTACAGATAAAAACGAATGAATCAATAAAAGATGTTGATGGATGGACATTATCATCAGATAAAACAACATTGATAAAGGAATTCCAAGAAAATACAACAGAGGAGGTTACTGTAAGCGATTTAGCAGGAAATAATATAATTCAAAAATTGTCAATATCAAATATAGATAAAATATCACCGGAGCTATCAATGTCTTATAGTGAAATAGGAGAAACGGACGGAAAAGTAACGGTAACGATAAAGGCAAATGAGCAAATACAACCAGTAGAAGGATGGGAGTTATCGGAAGATAAATCAATATTAACTAAAATATATACCCAAAATGGTGAAGAAGAAATAAGCGTATATGACTTGGCAGGAAATGCAACAAAACAAGTAATTAAAATAACCAATATAACAAAAAAAGATAATACAATAGCAAAAACAATATTACCAAAAGCAGGAAGAGAAATCTTATTGATAATGGTTGTTGTTATAGCATTGGGAATCCTTATTTTATGTTATAAGAAATATAGACTGTCTCTTATACACATCTGACGCTGCCGACGAAGCTAGAAGTGTAGA
>USQP01000036.1 GCA_900556945.1 uncultured Clostridium sp. | reverse complement strand
AAACATTACAATAAAAAATTTAGATTTTAATTATCCTGGAATCATTGATAAGGCTTTAGAAAATATAAATATAGAAATAGAACAAGGAGAAACTTTAGGAATTATTGGAACAATCGGAAGTGGAAAAACAACTTTAATGAATTTATTGACGAGATTATACAGTGTACCAAATGGAAAAATAAAAATTGATGGTAAAGATATTAATGAAATACCAATAGAGACACTAAGAAATAACATTTGTTATATTACACAAGATAATTTCTTGTTCTCATCAACTTTAAAAGATAATATCAGTTTGTTTAGAGATGAATATGATGAAGAAAAAATTAAAGAAAGCACGAAAAAAGCAATCGTATATGATGATATTAAAAGGATGCCAAAAGGGATTGACACGATAATAGGAGAAAGAGGAGGAGATTTATCAGGTGGACAAAAACAAAGAGTTGCTATCTCTAGAGCTTTCCTAAAGGAGAGTAGTATTCTAATTTTTGATGATACATTTTCTGCATTAGATAATAGAACTTCTGAAAAGTTAATTGAAAATATTAAAGAATTATCAGACGAAAAGACGTGCATTATTATTTCTAATAAGGTGTCAGACGTGAAATATAGTGACAAAATTATAGTGTTAGATAATGGAAATATAGTGGAAGAAGGAACACACGAACAATTAATACATAATAATGGAATTTATAGCGATTTTTATCATCAACAATCGACCAAAGCAGAACCTAGTTTTTTAGCATAACGTTACAAGAAAGGAGAGACAAATGAAAAATAAAACCTTACAAAGAGTTTATAAAATGTTAAAGCCACAAGCAAAAGCAATATTTATTATATCTGTTTTAGCAATTATTATTAATATTGGAGAAGTAATCAAACCATATTTAATCAAAGTGGTTATTGATGACTATCTAAGCAGTGGATTATGGCAAAAAGGAATTATGACAATTGGAATAATAGGGGCTGTTTATATAGGAATTGTACTGATTGGAAATATTTTAGATTTTATTGTAAGCACTTCGACAAGTATGATGGGAGAAAATGTAATATATTCCATTCGAAATAAATTATATAAATATATTCAATATGCTAATATTCCATTTCATGACAAAACACCATCCGGAACCTTATTTGTTAGAATTACAAGTGATGTAGAAGATATTACAACCTTTTTTAAAGATGTTATTACAACTTTTATAAAAGATATGGTAATGATTATAGCATTAGCAATCATGATGTTGTTACTTGATTACAAATTAGCAGGCTTATGTTTCTTATTGATTCCTTTTGTTATTATTACATCAATTATTATTACTAGAATAAGTAATAAGGTACAAGAATATTCGAAAAAAGTTAAAACAAAACTAAATATATTTTTGGCTGAATCAATTTATGGAGTAAAATTAATTAAAATATTTAATAGACAATATGAAAAAGAAAAGGAATGTGAAAAATTATGTACGAAGTTTTGGAAATCAAGAATTCCAACAGCATTTACAGAGGGATTTTTAATAGCCTTTATGTTAATATTCGAAAACTTAGGAGTGTCCATTATCGTATGGGCCAGCATAAATCATTTGTTTGGAATTAATTTAGAAGTGGGTGTTATTTATATATTTGTTACTTATATCAAGCAAATTTTTGAGCCAATCAATCGCATTGTGGAAAATTTTGAAACAATACAAGAGGCATTTGTTTCTATTAATAAAATATATGATATTTTAGAACATCAAGAATACTTAGAAGATTTTGAAGAAGGAATGGAATTAGAAAAGATTGAGGGGAAAATTGAATTTAAAAATGTATGGTTTGCTTATCAAGGAGAAAATTGGATCTTAAAAGATGTAAGTTTTACAATTGAGCCAGGTCAAAGTATTGCTTTAGTTGGTAGGACTGGTTCAGGAAAGACAACGATTATTAATCTAATAAATCGTTTTTATGAAGTACAAAAAGGAGAAATTTTATTAGATGGTATAAATATTAAGCAAATCAATTTACGTTCACTTAGAAAGAAAGTAGGAGTTATTCTTCAAGATCCATTTATTTTTGCAAAAACAATTAAAGAGAATATAGAATTAAATGAAAACTTATCTGAACAGGCGATTATGGAAACAATAAGGTTATCATCAGCAGAAGAATTTATAGAGTCTCTTCCAAATGGCATAGATGAAATAGCACAAGAAAGAGGAAGCTCATTTTCTGCTGGTCAAAAGCAATTATTAGCTTTTGCAAGAATATTTGCACATAATCCATCTATTTTTATTCTAGATGAAGCAACAGCAAATATTGACACAAAAACAGAAGAACTAATTCAAAAATCTATTGATAAAATTTCAAAAGAGAAAACATCTATTTTTATTGCTCATAGACTCTCTACTATTATCAATGTAGATAAAATTATTGTATTGGATAGTGGCAGAATTATTGAAGAGGGAAGTCATAAGGAATTAGTAAACTTACCAAACGGATATTATAATAAGTTATATCATGCATATTATAGTAGTTTAACAGCATAGAAGAAGTAAAAAAGAGACAAAAAGATAATTTTTTGTCTTTTTCCTATTGACAACAACTAGAATATATGATTAAATATCAACCATAAGCGCAAAGACAAAATTTACTTATTAATCAATGAAAAGGGAGGTGAAAATATGGAAGAAAATGTTACAATTATGACTGTGCTGCAAGAACTTAGAGATTTTAGAAAAGAAAACAACAAGCGTTGGGAAGCAAATGATAAACGCTGGGAAGAAAACGAAAGACGATGGGAACAGAATGAAAAGCGCTGGGAAGAAAATGAAAGACGTTGGGAACAGAATGAAAAGCGCTGGAAAGCAAATGACAAAAGATTAGACGCAATGGATAATAGATTAGATTCAATGGACAATAGAGTCTCTAATTTAGAAGAAGGAAGAAAAACAGACAGAAGAGAAATTTTAGATGTTTTAGAAACGATGCAAAAAAGTATCAACAAACAATTTGTAGATATGCGTGATTATATGGATGCACAATTTGAAAAGATTAATGCAATAAATACAGTAAATGATATAGAACATACAGAATTTAGACAGCTACTAAAAGCATATGGTATTAGAATCGATTTACAGTCTTCTAGAATTACTTATTTAGAAAAATCGAAAAAGGATTTAGATGAGAGTGG
This sequence comes from uncultured Clostridium sp., assembly GCA_900556945.1. Lineage (GTDB taxonomy): Bacteria > Bacillota > Clostridia > TANB77 > CAG-508 > CAG-269. The sequence goes on along the minus strand of USQP01000036.1, from coordinate 3,717 downwards.
AATGGTTGCAGTTAATTAAATATAAAATATTAAAGAAGAAAGAGAATAAAATAATAAATAGAGTAGAAAATAAACGAAAAGACAAAATAAGAGATAAATTAATAAGTATAAAAATAGAGATAGAAAAGTAAAAATATGTAAAAAAGTATTGCAAAATAAAAAAAATATGATATAATGCTATGTAATAGATAAAAACTATAACAAGGACGCGATAAATAATATAATATCTTAAAGAGAGCCAAAGGTTGGTGAGAATTTGGTAAGTAAAAATTATTTGTTATCACCTTAGTTTGTTGCTAAACTGAAACATATTAAGTTAGCCGCAGACCTGCGTTAAAGGTAAATAAGAGAGTGGATTGTATTTTTTAAATAGATTTACTAACTTAGGTGGTACCGCGGAATAGAGAAATCTTTTCGTCCTAATTAGAAAAATTAGGATGAAAGGATTTTTTTGATTCCAAAGAAGAAGTGTCCCTAAATGGACAGTCACTACATAAGTTATCTGTAACGAGCAAAGCTCTAACAGCTATTTAGATGTATGCAACTTCCTATCAGTCAGTTGCATAAGTTATCTGTAACGAGCAAAGCTCTAACAGCTAACTTAAAAATGTCCAAAAAGAAACGTCCCCAATTGGACAAAATTAAAGGAGGAATTTTTATGTACAAAAAAGTTGAACTTAAAAATGGTTTTGTAGGAATGGAACATGAAGTTGCTGAAAACTGGAAGAAAAAAGATATCATTAAGAAAAATTTTGCTAGAAATAAGGGAAAAAGATATTTTACTTTTTATGATGGCCCTCCAACAGCAAATGGAAAACCACATGTTGGGCATATTGAAACAAGAGTTATGAAAGATATTATTCCTAGATACAAAGTTATGAAAGGGTATCACGTAGATAGAAAGGCTGGATGGGATACACAGGGATTACCAGTTGAACTAGAAATAGAAAAGAAATTAGGAATATCAGGAAAACAACAGATAGAAGAATATGGAGTAGAAAAGTTCGTAAAGGAATGCAGAGAAAGTGTATTTACCTATGTAAACATGTGGGAAGAAATGACAAATAAAGTTGGATATTGGGTAGATATGGAAAATCCATATATAACTTATGAGAACGATTATATAGAATCAGTATGGTGGGGAATATCTCAAATGTGGAAAAAAGGTCTTTTATATGAAGGACATAAAGTTATGCCATATTGCCCACGTTGTGGAACTGCTCTTTCTTCACATGAAGTTGCACAAGGGTATAAAGATGTAAAAGACTTAACTTGTATTGCTAAATTTAAGATTGTAGATGAGGATAAATATATCCTAGCATGGACAACAACACCATGGACTTTACCATCTAATTTAGCACTTTGTGTTAACAAAACTTACGAATATGCTGAGGTAAAAGCTAATATAGGAACAGATGAGGAACCACAATACGAAACATATATTTTAGCAAAAGATTTAATTGATGCCGTATTGAAAGAAACTCCATATGAAACAATAAAAACTTTTAAAGGGGAAGAATTATTAGGAACAAAATATGAAAGATTAATGCCTTTTGGAAAAGTAGAAGGAAAAGCTTTTGAAGTAATTCACGGAGATTATGTAACATTAACAGATGGTACAGGAATCGTTCATATTGCACCAGCTTATGGTGAAGATGATAGTTTAGTTGCCAAACAAAATGGAATTACATTTATCAATTTAGTAGATAAAACAGGAAAATTCATAGAAGAAGTAGAACCATGGGCAGGAAGATTTGTCAGAGATTGCAATGAAGATATTTGCAAATGGCTAGCACAAGAAAATAAATTATTTAGTAAAGAAAAACACTTACATTCTTATCCACATTGTTGGAGATGTGATACTCCACTTTTATACTATCCAAAAGAAAGCTGGTTTGTGGCAATGACAAAATTGAGAGACAACTTAGTTGCAAATAATAATAAAATAAACTGGTATCCAGAAACGATAAAAACAGGAAGGTTTGGAAAATTCTTGGAGAATGTTATAGATTGGGGAATTTCAAGAGATCGATATTGGGGGACACCACTTCCAATATGGTATTGTGAATGTGGACATCAAGAATGTATAGGAAGTATAGCAGAGTTAAAAGAAAAAGCAATAGATTGTCCAGAAGATATTGAATTACATAAACCATATATAGACGATGTTCATTTAAAATGTCCAGAATGTGGAAAACAAATGACAAGATTTAAAGAGGTAATTGATGTTTGGTTTGATTCAGGCTCGATGCCATTTGCACAATTACATTATCCATTTGAAAATAAAGAAGAATTTGAAAAACATTTTCCAGCACAATTTATCTCAGAAGCAGTAGATCAAACTAGAGGATGGTTTTATACATTGCTTGCTATCTCAACCTGTATATTTGATAAAACACCATATGAAAATTGTATTGTTTTAGGGCACGTACTAGATGAAAAAGGACAAAAGATGTCAAAATCAAAGGGAAATGGCGTAGACCCTATGGTGTTATTAGATCAAGTTGGTGCAGATGCAACAAGATGGCATTTTTATACATGCAGTAGCCCTTGGCTTCCAACAAGACTAGGACTAAATAATGTACAAGAAACACAAAGAGGATTCTTAAGTACTTTATGGAACGTATATTCATTCTATGTGTTATATGCAGAAATCGACAAATTTAATCCATTAAATTATAAAGATTTTAAACTTACAAATGCAATGGACAAATGGATTATTTCTAAACTAAATACACTTGTAAAAGAAGTAGATCAAAAATTAGAAAATTATGATATAACAAACGCAGCTTTACAAATAGAAGGCTTTACAGATGAACTTTCAAATTGGTATGTACGTAGAAATAGAGAAAGATTTTGGATGACTGAATTAGCAGATGAAAAGATTGGAGCCTATGTAACTTTATATAAGGTATTAACAACATTAATCAAAATTTCAGCACCATTCATTCCGTTTATGACAGATGAAATTTATCAAAATTTAGTTGTAAACTTAGATGAAACAGCGCCAGAAAGTGTGCATTTATGCTCATGGCCAGAAGTAGATGAATTAGCAATTGATAAAAAATTAGAAGAAGAAATGGATTTAGCTTACAAAATTGTTAAATTAGGACGTAGTAGCAGAAATTCAGCTAATATTAAGAACAGACAACCTCTTTCAGAAATGCTAATTTCAATTGATACACTACCTAAATATTATGAAGATATGGTAAAAGAAGAATTAAACATAAAACAAATAAAGCTTGGAGCTGAAATGTCTGAATATGTAAACTTTGAAATTAAACCAAATTTACCTGTATTAGGAAAAGAATATGGAAAATTTATACCAAGAATTAGACAAGAAATAGCCAAGAAGAATCAAATGAATCTGGCTAATACAGTTAAAAATGGCGGAGTAGAATATATTGAAATTGATGATACTCAAATTGAATTAAATTCAGAGAATTTACTGATAACTATGCAAGGAAAAGACGGATTTGCATTTAGTGGAGAAGGAGAAATAGGTGTTGTATTAGATACTCATATAACGAAAGAATTAAAAGAAGAAGGCTATGTGAGAGAGATTCTATCAAAAGTTCAAAATATGAGGAAAGACAAAGGGTTTGAAGTTCTAGACAAAATCAATTTGTATGTAGCAGGAAATGAAATACTAGAAAAAGTGATAAAAGAAAATGAAGAATTAATAAAACATGACACACTGTCTCTTATACACATCTC
>USQP01000035.1 GCA_900556945.1 uncultured Clostridium sp. | reverse complement strand
AGCTTCGTCGGCAGCGTCAGATGTGTATAAGAGACAGATATAATACAATTGCTTCTATATTATCTGAACTAGATTTTTTATTAATTTCTTCTCTTCCTATGTATTTATTGATATTCAATTTAGTTTGTCCATTTTCTTCTATTATTGTAATATAATCTTGATAAGTAGAATCATTTGCTGACTTGCCAGTTGCTAGTAAATCACCTGTAAATTTGACAATATATGTATTACTTGCCCAATTTTCTATACTATAATTTCTTTTTTCATCTTTAAATAAAGGTTCATAATAATTAGAAATAAAGTCGTTTATTTCAGGATATAACTCTTCTTTACAAGAATCCGAAAGAATATTATATGCTTCTTCCGTATTATGCTCATTACAATATTTAACAAATTCATCTATTTTGCTATTTACTTTGTTTATTTCACTAGTTGAAATACTTCCTCCTGATACTGCAGATTTATCTGATAGAATGGTTCCATTTGAAGTGTTATAAATATCGCTTTTACGATTACTATCATTACTAGTTTGGTTGGCTGCAAAATAGTTTAATAATTGTAACATAAGAATGAAGAAGGCTACAATTAATGCAACCTTTATTATTTGTTTTTTATTTTGCCTAATAAACCTCATTAAATTATGCATAATTTAGCCTCCTATTTTTATTTTTTAAATTTGTGGAATTTATCTACATTGTCAAATACTTTATCAACATCTGCCTCTGGATTTCTTGAGCCTTGCTGTGTGAATTTAGGTATAAATGTATTTCTATATTCATTCTTTTTCTTTGATGTCATATATCTTGTATCTTCACCATTCATTACTTGTGTTGCATATTGAGTTGTTGCAACAGCTTGTTCTCTACTCATGTTTCCTTCTTTTTCTAATCTATAAGTTGCTATTGCATCATCCATGTCATAAATCTCATGGTCTAGATAATATTCCATATTTTCTTCCATTATTTTCTTAGCTTCTTTTCTTTCTACTTTTAATTTATCTTCTATTTTTCTTAAGTTTTCTTCATTTCTCATAAAATCTTTCTTATATTTCTGTTGTTGATGTTCTTTGTAATCATCTCCATAGTATCCTTTTTTAGCTTCTTTTATTGTATCTGGAATTTGTACTTTATCAGCTACTTTATTTACTCCTGCTTTCCCTAAAGCATATCCTCCTGCTGCACCAGCTGCCATATATTGAGCTGCTTTCGATGGATCTCCTGATGTAATTCCTATTACTCCTCCTGCTGCTGCTAAAGTTCCTGCTGCTGCTACTCCACCAGCCATTCTTATACCTCTCTTTATTATTCCACCTTTTGCTGCTTTATTTGCTTTATATCTTTTTTGTAATCCACTACCATAGTTCCTCATGCCTCTTCCAATTGCTCTCTTTAAACTTCTTTTTCTCTTTGGTTTTGAACTTTCTGGTGAAAGATTTCTTATCCTGTCGCTAATTGTATTGCTAGAATTATTCGGATGATTCATTCCTGCAAAATTAGGATTTCGATATCCATTTATATCATTTTCATAAGAATTCAATAAATCTTGATATTGTCTTCTCTCATCTTCTGTTCTGGCTGTGTTCATTGCATCTAATGCCTCTTGTCTACCTGTTTGTGCGAAATTTAATCTTTGTTGCTCTTCTTCTGTTAAATTTTCTCTAAATTCTGATGCATTGGCATTATTTTGATTATTCTGATTGCTCTGAGTATTGTTTCCCCCTATTCCTATCAAATTATCTGTTGCATCAAAATCTTTATCTCTCCATGGTGGCGTTTTTGTTTCTTCTTCCTCTCCATTCTTAGAATTACTGCCTCCTGGTCCTAAGTTACCTTTTGGTGGCTTAGGATGCATTAATTTGTTCAATCCTGACATCATTAAGGCTGAACCTGCTGCTCCAGCAAACATTCCTGGTGTTTGAGCTTTTTCAAATCCAAAGAATCTACGTAATAATTTTTCTGCTGGCATTAAGAATCCTAATGCAATAACTACATAGAATATATTAATAGTTGCAAATTCCATCGCTGATCCAATTAATATAGTATATAATATTAAATGTAATGGTTGTATTAATAAATTAAATATGTATTCTTTTAGCCACATGTCAAAAGCTTGTGCTTTTCCATCATTCATTTTATCAATTGGATAAGTTATGGCTACTAATGGTGCAATAATTGTTAAAAATGCCATATAGATTACCCTTTTTAAATAGGTAAAACAGAATATTATCGTATAAATTACTAAAACCACATATATAATATTATATCCCGCTCTTACTACAGCTGTTTGATTTGCATTTGTTTCCTTTCCATCTTTATCTACTTCTATCATCTGTCCATATATTCTCGCCTGTGTCATGAAATCATTTGCTGGCCATGCTAATGTTGTTACACTATTTTCGTCTGTACCGTCAAAATAACTATAAAATTTACTATTTTCTCCTTCATCTCCAACTAATGTCTTCCATGCTAGTTTTACATCGTCTTTATCTGTTATTAGAAAAAGTTCAACCCCTGCATCTTCTGTCTCATTTTCATCCCCTGCATTTTTTAATTGTTCTTTAACTTTTGCAGAATCTGTTGTTCCAGCTGTGGTATATTCACTTATTTCTTCGCCTTTCTCATTTGTTAGGGCTGTACTATTGTTAATACTATTTGCTTTTTTAGATGCTGAACTAGAAACGGTAATTGAACTGATAGCATCGATTATCTTTTCATTTATAGATACGGCAAAGGCCATAATATAATGCATTAAAAATATTAAACATAATGCTACAACCCAATCTCCTAGCATTTGTTTATATTTTGCCTTATCACTTGCCACACTAGATAAGGTTATTCTTATTCCTATATATACTAATACAGAAAGCAAAGCTACTAATGCTATATTTCTTAAAGTTGTATACCAAGAAGAAATAACTGGTTGTAACAGTCTAGCTGGAGATATTTCTGTTGAAACTGTTTGCGTATCTGCCTCTACACTTCCATCTTCTTTCTGAGTTTTGCTTATCCATCCATTATAATACCAGGTATAATATTTAACCTTAACTTTGCAATCTCCATATTTAAAAGTATAAGTTTGTAATGTCCCATAATGTCCTGTATAGTTACCAGAATCATGTTTCTGATAGGTATTTCCTATACAAAACTCTTGTTTTGGTTCCCCATTTACATAGCTTACTTCAGGAGTTATCTTATCTGGGTTTTGTCCTTCTTTTCCAATACTACTAAGCATTGTTTCTGCAATACTTTGTGGAGTACAATTGCTGAATGTAAATGAGCTACTTCCTCCTTCTGCTGTGGTCTTTCCGTTACTATTATAGCCTTTTTCGGTTCCATCCTTATCGTATGCCCAAACTTCAAATCCAATATCATAATCATTAGTTGAAAGATTTTGAGTCAATTTAGTTTCTGTTTTTACTTTATCTGCTTTCGGATTAAAAAAGTTAACATCAAAAGCTAATATTTCATTCTGAAAAATTCTTTGAGGTGTTAATTCAAAATCTGGCAAATAAAATCCGCTCTTCTCCAAAATGAGTGACACTAGCAGCAAAATACACAACAGTTGCTATTCCTGCTATTTTTAATACTGCCCCTGCTGCAGTAGCAACTATTGTTAACGCCGCTCCTCCTGAAAGTACAATAGCAGCAACTGCTACACACGCAGCCAGTATTGCTAGTCCTATTATAGCTATTTTTGCCCATAAACCATTATCTTTTTCAATCCAAGCTCCTGATGAATCCATTCCCATAATTGTTTTTTGCATAATCTCCATAATTCCGTCGCCTAGATTAGCAAATAAACTAGTAACTGGTTCTAGTAAAGTATCTCCAGGTAATGCATGCACTGGTTTAGTTGTAACAAATTGGAATAATAAGAATATTAATATGACTAGTACAATCTTCTGCCATATTTTTTTATTGGTAAAAATTTTCATGTTATATAAGCCTCCTTAATTTTAAGCTCCTCTTTGCTTCGCTATCTGATTTAAATTTGTCTCTACAAATTCAAACTCTTTCTTCGTTGGCATTATCTTTAGAATTGCTGTATCAGATCCAACTTTTAGTAAACCTTCTCCTTTTGAACAAGTTACTAAAAAGCTTGCTTCTCCTTCAGAAAGTTTAAATACCTCTTTTAAATACTGTATTTCTGATTTATCTTGTGCTAAAAATAATTTCGTATCAGATGAGGTAAGTACTGCTTGTGCTTCTGGTTTTTCATAAAAATCCTGGAATCTTTGTGAAATAATAGCAAGTGAAACATTTCTCTTTCTCGCACGTCTAGCCATTTTATTTAAAAAATCTACTGCTTCTTGATAAGGAAGTAACATCCATGCCTCATCCACTAATACTCTTTTTTGTTTTGCTCTTTTCCTATCTTCACTGTTTTTCTTAACAAATTTTTCCCAAATCCAAGAAAGTAATATTTGTTGAGCTAATGGTCTTGCAAATCTTTCTTCTAGTTGAGAGATATCAATATTAATAAAAGGTGAGCCATCTAATAATTCAAAAGTAGATTGTCCATCAAAATATGCCATTTGCCCGTCATATTCTCTTATGTATTGTTTCATAACTTTTAATAAATAGCTGTAATGATATTGATAATCTTGATTTGTATTATCTTGTGCTTTCTTTTGAATCCTTTTATACCAACTTCCTATTGTTGGCATTTTCTTTTTATCTTTTGAAAACATATTTCCATTATTTAATCCCACTTGAGATGATTCATATAAGCTGGAAGGATCACTTGTAATACCTCTTGCTGCATATTCTTCTGCTACTGATTCTGCTATAATTTGTTTGGTAAGTTCGTTTACTTCGTCACTTCTTGTACTTCCTCTTGCCATAGTAAGCAATGCTTGTGTTACATCCTCTACTTTATTTTCTACATTTAAAACGTTTCTTTCTTTTCCTGTGATTTCATCTTTTATAATTTCTGCTTCAATATCAAATACATTAATAATTGTTTTCGATGTAGGACTTATTACAACATTAATTCCTCCTAAGCTTTCTGCAACAATTCTATATTCTCCTTCAGCATCCAATGCTAAACTTTCTATTCCCATAAGAACGGATGATCTAGATACTAATGTTTTCATAGTAACAGATTTACCAGCACCAGATTTTGCAAATATAACCATATTATAATTGGTAAGTGATTTATGAAAATTATCAAATAATATTGGTGTTCCTGTTTGTTTGTTAAATCCTAGTGGTACTCCTGTAGGATGTCCTATTTCCGAAGTTGTAAAAGGAAATACGGTTCCCATTGAATTTCTATCGAAAGTATGTGTTTTTTTAATTTTATCATCCATTAAAGGCAAGTTCGATTGAAAAGCATCTTCTTGTATGCCCCATGCCGTTTTAATTCCTACCAATGTTTTAGACATCTCTCCGGCTAATAATTTTGTATATCGATCTAATTCTTCTAAATTGTATGTAAATAATGTAGCTACGATAGATGCCTCATATAACTTATTAAATCCTGCTGCTATTTCATCTCTTAGTTCTTCTGCTTCTAATCTTTTTTGAGATATAATACTTTCCCTATTGATATTTCCTTTATCAGCTGCAACAATTCTTTCTGTCTCCAGTTCATTTATTACTCTATTTAATTCATTTTGTGATCTTTCTTCTTTAATTGGATTAATGTAAATAGATGTATTAATATCTCCAAAAAGATACATGTCTCTAAATAATTCTGGGAAAGTACACATTCTTGGAAGTGAAGACACAAAGAAACTTCTTGCATATCTTTTCGTACTAGATATAATTTCTAAATGATCAATATTAGATGCATCTATTCCAGATGGAGCAATCAATTCTTTTATACTTTTTTTTCTTAATATTGCTGATTCTTCTTTCTGTTGTCTTTCTCTACGTTGTCTTTCTAGTTCTTCTTGTTGTTTTTGTTTTTGCTTTTTTGTCATTTTCTTCCCCTCCTTCTTTTGTTTCTCCATAATTGCTATCAATTTCTTCTTTTGCTTTATCTGATACTTCTTTTCCTAAAAATCCTTCATTTTGTTCAATTATCATTTTTGCCATATCGTCAATCAATTTATCAATTTTCTTTTCTTTCTCTTTAATTGCTTTCTCTTTTTCTGTTTCCTCTACGGCATTAAAAACAGCTTCATTTGCTTTTCGAATGGCATCTTCTTCTATCTTTTTATCCAATTCTTTCATTCTCTTTTCTAAAACGTCTGGCGCTGTTGAATATAATTCTTCGTATCCTGAGTTTAATACTCTATTTAAATCATAAACTTCTGATTCATCTCTATTATAAGCTACATATAATAATTCCGTTAATTGTGTAGAATCTAATATTTTAGCATTTATTCCACATACAAATAACGCACTTATTATAGATTGGGCTTTTGTATACAATTCAGAAAATGCTAAGTTTTTAATTTCTTCCTTATCAAAATCTTTATTCTCTAAATCTTCTGGATAATATGGTATAATAACATAATACTGTTTGGTTAATATGTTTTTATTAAAACTCATTTGCTCAGTATTACGGATAATATCCAAACCATATTCATATAAATTTCTCTGCTTTATAACTTCTAATTTATATTTTGCTAATTCCTCATCAGAATATCTTCTAGAATTTACTTTATCATTATAATCCATCTCTGTTTTTACTAGTCTATCTTGTATTGTTTTTACTTTCGTTTTATAGGTATTAATACTTGAATTTAGATTAACTGTTCTTGTTTGTACATATATTTGTATAGGATGTCTTAACGTGTTTAAGAATTGTAAAAATCCCTGTTCAACACTTGTTTTTTCTACACCAGACATCAAATCATAATTAATTCCTTGACATTCAATTACCATCAAGTATTTTTTTCCTTCTTTTTGTATGATCATATTATCTTCAATACCATCAAATTCCATAAAGGAAAATATAGATTCTTTTGTGTATTCTGTTGCTGCTTTTCCTTTTCCTTTCGTTTCTTCTGCGTTCTTATTTTTTTTATCTTGTATGGTTCCTTTTGGTTTATCTTTTTGCTTTTCTTTCACTTTTAATATAATA
>USQP01000034.1 GCA_900556945.1 uncultured Clostridium sp. | reverse complement strand
GATTACTACGCGTCTCGTGGGCTCGGAGATGTGTATAAGAGACAGATATAAAATTTTCTGTGCTCTTTGTTTTTTCTTACAAATGTAAGAAAGATTCTAGGAGTTGTCCTATCTCGGTTAAGGAAAAAATAAAATCTTCATAAATAGAATTTTCCATTTCTTCAAAATTTTTAATTCCCTCAATTGCTAGTTGTAATTCTTTATCTGATGGTTTGTTGGTAAGTAATATTTGCGCAAATCGAAATAATCCGGTTTTTATCGAAATAATTACAAATGTGCAAACAATTACCAATAAAATCAGATACACAGGTATAGGTAGAGTAGCTCCAAACGCTAAACACAAAGAAACAATAATTTCCAAAATTAATTGGTCAGTAATAGATCTACTTCCACATGATTTTGAAAAACGAGAAAAGCTTTTTAATTCTTCTAAAGTTGGAACTCTTTGCAATTTTTCATAAGCATTGAGTACCATATGCTCAGCTGCATGAAATTTACCAGTTGAATAGTTGACTCCTTTTTTTAATTTTAAGTGATAAGACACTTTTAAAAATCTAAAGAAATCAAAAGAGACAACTAAAGAAAAGTAAAATGCTGCAATGATTAGATTAATGTTTTTCAATAAAATGCACGTAATAATAAGCAATATATCGAAAACAATAATTTTCCATTTAGATGGTGGCTTTTCCTGCTTTGAGACCTCTGAAAAAGAATTACTTTTTGAATCCATATAGATTATTTCGTTATTGATTTTTCCAGAGCTATCTAAAAATGTTTCACAACCTAGGAAAGGACATATGTTAGAATAGAAAATAATTCCATTCCGCTTAGAACGTGCTGCTAAAGTATAATTTTTTGTCTTGTTCATCTCTAAAACTCCTTTTAAAATAAGATACTAATATTATAGCAAAATTTTATATAATTTTCAATATTTTATAGTGTAAGAGAAATATCACTTGAACAAAACCAAAAAAACTGATAAAATATGACAAGAAAAAATAAAGTAAGTACGTAGGGAGGAAACATGCGAATTCGATATAAAAAATGGGCAAGACCAGAATTAGAAGCAAGTAAATTTTACATAAATGAACCAGAAAAGATAAAAGGAAAATGGAAAGAACAATTTGAAAAAACAAAACAACCATTACATTTAGAATTAGGATGCGGAAAAGGACAATTCATAGCACAACTAGCACTAGAAAACCAAAATATTAACTATCTTGCTATTGACTTAGTAGATGCTATGTTAGGATTAGCTAAAAGAAATATTGAACAAGCTTATCAAGAAGCTAAAATGGAACCAAAAAATATCCTAATTACAAGATTTGACATTGAAAGAATTCTTTTAATATTAAGCAAGCAAGATGAAATTGAAAGAATTTACATCAATTTTTGTAATCCTTGGCCAAGAGGAAAGCATAGAAAGAAAAGATTAACTCATAGTAAACAGCTAGAAAAATACAAGGAGTTTTTAAAACCAAATGCAGAGATTTATTTTAAGACAGATGATGATGAGTTGTTTGATTCTAGTTTAGGATATTTTCAAGAAAGTGGATTTGAAGTTCTAAAAAAAACTTATGATTTACACAAAGAGCCAATTTTTGAAAAGAATATTGAAACAGAGCATGAAAAAATGTTTTCCGAGCAAGGAATTAAAATAAAAGCATGTATTGCAAAATTAAGAGGTGAAATAGTTGGAAACACAAGATGTAATAAAACATGGTGATGATAAAGAATTTGTATTAAAAGCGGTTAAAGAAAAAGGTAAGTTTCTAGACATTGTGTCAGAACGTTTGAAAGATGATAAAGAAGTCGTGAAAACTGCATTAGAACAAGATAGTGAAGCTTTAGAATTTGCTAGTGATAGATTAAAGAGTGATAAGGAAATCATAATGATGGGAATAAAAGGCGCCCCATGGACCATTTGTTATGCCTCTGAAAAATTAAGAGCAGATAAAGAAGTGGTGTTGGAAAGTTGTAAAAATTATGGTCAGGCTCTATATTTTGCAAGCGAAGAGTTAAGAAATGATAGAGAAATTGTAAAAGCCGCAGTAGAGAATAAAGGGATTATTATAAAATATGCAAGTGAAAGATTAAGGAATGATAAGGAACTTGCTCTAATTGCTGTAAAACAAAATAAGCAAGCTTATCATTTTATTTCACAGGAATTGCAACAAGATGAAAATATAAAAGGACTACTATAAATTTTGAAATTATCTTGTTTTCATTTTACTATGATAACATATAAAAAACTTAACATTAAAAAGCACTTGTACTTTTTTTAATTTACCTATATAATGGAAACGATAAAAAATAAGGAGGAAAACATGTCATTTATAGAAGAAATCAAACAAAGAGCAAAACAAGAAATAAAAACAATTGTGCTTCCAGAAGCACAAGATATTAGAACACTACAAGCAACAGAGCAAGTGTTAAAAGAAGGATATGCTAAAATAATTCTAGTTGGAAATAAAAAAGAAATAGAAGAAAAAGCAAAAGAAAACAACATAGATATAACAGGAGCTGAAATTATAGAACCAAGTAATTCTAGTAAATATGATGAATATGTTAAGTTATTATTTGAATTAAGAAAACACAAAGGAATGACGCTAGAAAAAGCACAAGAATTAGTAAAAGATCCAGTATATTTTGGAATGCTAATGCTAAAAGATGAAAAAAGCAAAGCAAATGGTTTAGTGTCAGGAGCAATTCACTCAACAGCAGATACTTTAAGACCAGCCCTTCAAATCTTAAAAACAGCGCCAAATACAAAATTAGTTTCAGCATTTTTTGTTATGGCAGTTCCAGATTGTGAATATGGTGAAAATGGGACTTTTATATTTGGAGATAGTGGATTAAATGAAAATCCAGATGAGGAAGCGTTATCAGAAATTGCTATTTCATCTAGTAAGAGTTTTAAACAACTAGTTGGAAGAGAACCCAAAGTAGCAATGCTCTCCTATTCAACTTATGGAAGTGCAAATTCAGAATCAACGCAAAAAGTAATAAATGCAACTAAAAAAGTAAGAGAAAAAGCACCTGAATTACTAGTAGATGGTGAACTTCAATTAGACGCAGCTATTGTACCAGAAGTTGCAAAATTGAAAGCACCAAATAGTCCAATTAAAGGAGATGCAAATGTATTAATATTCCCAGATTTAAATGCTGGAAATATTGGCTATAAATTAGTTCAAAGATTAGGAAAAGCAGAAGCATATGGACCACTTTGCCAAGGAATTGCAAAACCAGTAAATGACCTATCAAGAGGATGCAGTAGCAAAGATATTGCAGGTGTTATTGCAATTACAGCGGTTCAAGCACAAAATGGCTAATTAGGGACGGATACTAATTAACCATTTTAAAGACAGAATAAAGATGGTCAATTGGTACCCGTCCCCAATTGGCCAAAGGGAGTAAGGAATGAAAATTTTAGTTTTAAATGCAGGAAGTTCTTCACTGAAATATCAAGTTATTGATATGGAAACAGAAGAGATGCTAGTAAAAGGATATTTTGAAAGGATTGGTCAACCAAATTCTTTTTTGACACATAGAGTAAATGGGATAAAGCATAAATTTGAACATCAGGCTAAAAATCATGAACAAGCAATAAAATTTGTTTTAAATAGACTTACTAATGATCATTATGGAGTAATGAAGGATTTAAGTGAACTTGCCGGTATAGGTCATAGAGTAGTTCATGGAGGAGAAAAGTTTTCTGATGCTGTTGTAATTAATGATGAAGTAATAGAAGAAATTAGAAGATGTAGTGATTTAGCACCATTACATAATCCAGCAGCAATACTCGGTATGGAGGCTTGCAAAAAAGTAGTGCCAAATGTTAAAATGGTGGCAGTGTTTGATACAGCTTTTCATCAAACTTTGCCAAAAGCAAGATATATTTATCCGATTCCTTATGAATATTATAAAAAATACTCTGCAAGAAAATATGGATTTCATGGAACTTCGCATCAATATGTATCACAAAGAGTGGCAGAATTATTAGGAAAAGATATAAAAGATTTAAAAACTATTAATTGTCATCTAGGTCAAGGAGCTAGCGTATGTGCCATTCAAAATGGAGAGTCAGTAGAAACAAGTATGGGATTAACACCTTTAGGTGGAATCGTTATGGGGACTAGAAGTGGAGATTTAGATCCATCTGTTGTAACCTATCTTATGCAAAAAGAGAACTTATCACCAGAAGAAATGGAAAATAAATTAAACAAGGAATCTGGAGTATATGGCATTTCAATGGTATCAGTAGATTTTAGAGATATAGAAGCAGAAGCTGAAGCAGGAGGACATCATGCAAAATTAGCGTTAGATATATTTCATGACACAGTGGCAAGTTATATTGTAAAATGTATGGTAGCAATGAACGGAGTTGATGTATTAACTTTTACGGCAGGAGTTGGAGAAAAGGGGCCACTATCTAGAAAAGCTATTTGCGAGAAGTTAGAGTTTTTAGGCGTGAAAATAGATGATGAGAAAAATAAAATAAGAGGCAAAGAAGCAGAATTATCAGCAGATGATTCAAAAGTAAAAATTTATACAATACCTACAAATGAAGAGTTAATGATTGCAAGAGAAACTATGAGACACTTAGGGGACAGTGCTTAAATGTCTTATATAATCGACAAATAGATATAAAATATAACAAAATATAACAAAAAAATGAGACATTTAAGCACTGTCCCAAATGTCTCAAAAAGAAAGGAAGAATTGAAAATGAAAATTTTAGTATTAAATTGTGGGAGTTCATCACTAAAGTATCAATTAATTAATATGGAAACAGAAGAGGTTTTAGCTTCTGGGAAATATGAAAGGATTGGAGAAGAAGAGGCTTTTATCACCCATAAAGCACAAGGAAAAAAAGTAGAAATTAAGAAACCAGCCTATGATCATAAAGAAGCAATTGAATTTACTTTAGCTCAACTTACTAATCCAGAATATAAGGTGATTGATAGTTTAGATGAAGTCGAGGCCATTGGACATAGAGTAGTTCATGGAGGAGAAATATTTAAGGAATCAGCTGTTATCGATGAAAAAGTAATCGAGCAAATTGATGAATGTTCTGAATTTGCACCATTACATAATCCAGCTGCTATTCTTGGAATGGAAGCTTGTCAAAAAGTTATGCCAGGAAAGCCAATGGTTGCTGTATTTGATACAACCTTTCATCAAACCATGCCAAAAGAAAAATATATTTATCCAATACCATATGAATATTACAAAAAATATGGGGTAAGAAAATATGGAGCTCATGGAACTTCTCATATGTATGTTTCACAAAGACTAGGAGAAATTGAGAAGAAGAATATAGAAGACTTAAAAATAGTAACTTGTCATTTAGGGCAAGGTTCTAGTATTTGCGCAGTGGATGGCGGAAAATCAATTGATACGAGTATGGGATTAACACCTTTAGGAGGAATTCCAATGGTAACAAGAAGCGGAGATTTAGATCCATCTGTGCTAACCTATCTTATGAAAAAAGAAAATATTTCGGCTGCTGAAATGGAAAATATATTAAACAAAAAATCGGGTGTAGCTGGGATATCAGGGCTAGCTCCAGATTTTAGAGTGATAGAATTAGAGTCTTATGAAGACAATGAAAGAGCTAAGATTGCTATGGAAAGTTTTAACTATTCAATTGCTAGTTATATAGCAAAATATGCAGTAGCCATGAAAGGTGTTGATTATATCATATTTACTGGAGGAATTGGTGAAAACCAAATTAATATCAGAAAAGGAATTTGTGAAAAATTAACATTTATGGGAGTAGATATTGATGTAGACGCTAATAATATGAGAGGAGAAGAAAAAGTCATCTCTAAAAATGATTCAAAAGTTAAAGTGTATGTTATACCTACTAACGAAGAATTAATGATTGCGAAAGAAACCCAGAGACTTGTAAAATAACAATAAATAATATATAATAAGAATGTATATTAAAAAGTGGAGGTATCCAAAATGAGATTTGAATTTGATGAAATGGGATTTAAAGATGAAATAGAATTAATGAATCTTGAAAGAAAGATGCAGGAAAATCAATTTACAAATAATCAAAGCATAGGATTTAATATGGATACATTGTATAATTTGGCTGATAATGATCAAAAACAATAAAACGAAAGAATAGATATACTTAGGAAGAGGATGTTATGAAAAAAGTTATAATAGATACACTAAAGAATTATAAATTTAAAATTTTATGGCAAGTTATATTGCTTCGGAATGAATATATATTTATTAACATATCCAGCAAAAATTATTGGAAATATTGTGGATATGTTATACGATGTGGAAGCAAATAAACAAAATATTATAAACAATACATATTACCTTTTAGGAATATGTATTGTTTTGTTAGTTGTGAGGATAATTTGGAAATTTTTTGAAACATATATTAGCAGAAGATTTGAGAGTGATCTAAAAATAAAACTATTTAACAGATTTTTAAAATTAAAACTAAAAGATATACAAAATATTAAGAATGGTGAAATTATGTCCTATTTTGTTAAAGATATAAACGAAATTAGGACTACTATGCGTAGAATTTTTTCACATGGTGTAAGAATTGTTTTTACTTTTGTAATAGTAGCATTTCAAATGATACAAGGAGTGAATTTACAGTTAACAATTGCTGTTATGCTACCTATTATTATGGGCTGTTATTTAGTTGTTGTAATAAAAAAATATGTAGAAATTAGTTTTAAAAAATCACAAGATAGATTTACAGAGATGTCAGAGTATATTCAAGAAAGTACAGATAGTATAAGAACAACTAAAGCATATTCTTGTGAAGGAGAACAACTGAAAGAATTTATTCGAAAAAATAGAAAAGTACGTCAAAGCGATAACACAGTTGATATATATTCTAATTTATTAACAATGTGTTTAAATATATGTTTTGGAATATGTTATGCTATTTCTTTATTATATGGTTCGAAACTAGTACTTGATGGAACGATAACAATAGGTGAATTAACGGCGTTTAATGGCTATATAACCTTATTTGTAGGACCCGTTAGTTGGTTACCACAGTTGATATCAAGATTTAAAAGCTGTCTCTTATACACATCTGACGCTGCCGACGAAGCTAGAAGTGTAGAT
>USQP01000033.1 GCA_900556945.1 uncultured Clostridium sp. | reverse complement strand
CTACACTTCTAGCTTCGTCGGCAGCGTCAGATGTGTATAAGAGACAGATTTAAAACTTAAGGAAGGTAGGTGCACTTAAAGATGCAAATTACAGATGTACGTTTAAGAAAAGTAAATTCAGAGAACAGAATGAAAGCTGTTGCTTCTGTAACATTCGATAATGAATTCGCAGTTCACGACATTAAAGTTATCGAAAGTCAAAATGGATTATTTATAGCTATGCCTAGCAGAAAAACTCCAAACGGAGAATTCAAAGATATAGCTCATCCAATCAATGCTGAAACAAGAGAGAAAATTCAAAAAGCTATATTAGAAGCTTATGAAGCTCCAGAAACAGAGGAATCAGCAGAATAATAAATAAAAAGCATTCTCAGGAGTGCTTTTTTTATTTGATTTTTTAAAAAAGCTTGAAAAAATAGGAAAAACAAGGTAAAATAAATAATAGCGTAATATAAATTAGGAGAGAAGAAATGTATTTAATTGTAGGATTAGGAAATCCAGAGGAAGACTACAAAGAAACAAGACATAATATGGGATTTGATACCATAAACAAATTAGCAGAACAATATCATATAGAAATAACAAAAAATAAATTTAAAGGGTTGTATGGAACAGGAACAATAGAAAATGAAAAAGTAATCTTACTAAAACCTCAAACTTTTATGAATTTAAGTGGAGAAAGCATAAAAGAGTGTAAAGATTTTTATAAAATAGAAGAAGAAAATTTAATTGTTATATATGATGATATTGATATAGAACCTGGAAATATAAAAATTAGGAAAACAGGAGGACCAGGAACACACAATGGCATGAAGTCTGTTATTCAAAATTTAAAAACAAAAGATTTTCCACGAATTAGAGTGGGAATTGGGATGCCAGAACATAAAGCAGACTTAATAAATTATGTGATTGGTCATGTTCCAGAACAAGAAAAAAAGATATTAGATAAAGCTACAACACTTGCTAAAGATGCAATTGTCGAAATTATTAAAAGTGGTATCGATCATGCTATGAATCAATTAAATTGAAAATGTAGAAAATAGAATGTTGAAAAATAATTGCCATTTGCTTAGCCAAATAACAATTCTTTTTCAAACAGATTTGTGCTTAGAAAGGAATACGATTAAAAATGACAGAATTATTAATACAAAAAAACGATGAAAAAAAACAAATAGCTTTAGTAGAAAATGGAAAGTTAATTGAGTATTATGAAGAAGATGAAAATACGCATAGAAGAGAAGGAAATATTTATATTGGGATTGTAAAAGATATTATAAAAGGAATGCAATCAGCATTTGTAGATATTGGTACAGAAAAGAATAGTTTTATTCATTTAAAAGATATTTTACCCAAAATAGACCAAACAAAAGAAGAACAAAATAGCAATATTGATATTTCAGATATGATACAACCAAACCAAAAAATTTTAGTGCAAGTAAAGAAGGATAGTAATGAAAAAAAAGGCGCAAGAGTATCTACCCATATCAACTTGCCAAGCAAATATATCGTACTTATGCCTAACACAGATATTATTACAATTTCTCAAAAAATTGAAGATGAAACAGAACAAAAAAGACTAATAAAATTAGTGAAAGATAATCTGTCAAAAGGAAATGGAGCAATCATAAGAACTTCTGCACAAGGAAAAGGCGAAGAAATCATAGAAGACATAAAGCAGATAGAAGATAAATGGAATAAAATCATTCAAACAAGCATAAATCCTAAACTTAATAAAGCAAAGTTATTGTATAAAAGTGAAAATATTATAGAAAAAATATTAATGGATTTGACAGAAAAAGAAATAAAAATAATAGAAGAAAAAGATGCTTTTTATAAATATGATATTAATAAACAAATAGAAAAGGTACAAAATAGAAAAATATGGCTTAAATGTGGAGGATTTATTACAATTGATAAAACAGAGGCATTAACAGCGATTGATGTAAACACTGGAAAATATACAGGAAATAAAAGTTTAGAGCAAACAGTTTTTAAAGTAAATCGAGAAGCAACAATAGAGATTGCAAAACAATTAAGATTAAGAGATATTGGTGGAATCATTATTATTGATTATATTGATATGAAGAGTCAAGAAGATAGAGAAGCAATAGAAAAACTATTAAAAGAAGAATTAAAAAAAGACAGAACAAAAACACAAGTAGAAGGTTTTACAAAACTAGACTTAATGGAAATGACAAGAAAGCATATTTGTAGCCACAAAGAATGAGACAAGAGGGACAGGTCTTAAATGCCTCATATATATGGTAGAATAATGTCGAAAAATGTTTCAACAAAAAATGACAAAATGATGAGACATTTAAGACCTGTCCCTCTTGTCTCATAGGAAGGAATAAGAAATGAATGTAGGATTTGTGTCATTAGGATGTAGTAAAAATTTAATTGATACCGAAGCAGTAATCGGAAAATTTAAGAGAAATAATTTTACAATTGTAAAAGAAGAGTTAAAAGCAGATATTATTGTAATTAATACATGTGGTTTTATTGATTCAGCTAAAGAAGAAGCCATTCATACAATCTTAGAAATGGCAGAATATAAGAAAAAGAGATGTAAGTATTTAATTGTAATAGGATGTTTGGTACAAAGATATTACGATGATTTAGTAAAACTACTTCCAGAAGTGGATTTATTTGTAAAAATAGATGAGTATGACCATTTATGGGACAAGGTAGAAGATTTAATAAAAAGAGATATTGTAGAGAAATCAAAAACAAAAACCGTAAAAAAGATAACTGAGATTCCACAAATGCCTATGTTTAGACAAGAAGAACTTTTAGATAGAACGGTTACAACAGGTACTAATTTTGCTTACTTAAAAATTGGAGAAGGTTGCAGTAATAATTGTACCTATTGCGCCATTCCTTACATAAGAGGTCCTTTTGTTAGTAGACGAGAAGAAGACATATTAGAAGAAGCGAAAATACTGAGCAAAAAAGGAATAAAAGAATTAATTTTAATAGCGCAAGATACTACTAAATACGGTGTTGATTTATATGGAGAAAGTAAGTTAGCAGATTTGCTTTCAAAATTAAGTCAAATAAAAGAAATAAAATGGATTCGATTCTTATACTCTTATCCAGAAGGAATTACAGAAGAGTTAATAGATGTTGTAGCAAATAATAAAAAAATAGCAAAATATTTTGACATACCAATTCAACATATATCAGACAGTATTTTGAAAAAAATGAATCGAAGAACAAGCAAGAAAGATATTGTGAATTTGATTAATAATATTAGAAATAAGATACCAGAAGTTACTTTACGAACAAGTTTAATTGTTGGATTTCCAGGAGAAACAAAGGATGACTTCAATGAACTACTAGAATTTGTGGAATGGGCAAGATTTGATAGATTAGGAGTTTTTCCATATTCCAAAGAAGAGGGAACACCAGCTGCTAAAATGCCAAATCAAATACATGGAAATACGAAAAAAGCAAGATACAACAAAATAATGGAAAAGCAACAAAAAATATCAAGACAAAATCTTGAAAAGAAAATAGAAAAAGAATATGAAGTTTTAATAGAAGCTCTCTCTTTTGATAAAAAATATTACATTGGAAGAACCATGCAAGATGTTCCAGAAATTGATGGAATGGTTTATATTAAAAACAATCATAGAGAGAAAACAGAAGACATTGTGAATCAATTTAAGAAATGTAAAATAACAGATGTAAGTGAATATGACTTAATAGCAGAATTAAAGTAGGAGATGGTTAAATTGAGAATTAATTTAAAGGATGGAAGATATATAAAAGTAAATATTGAGATCAATGAGAAAGGCGTATATGAATATTATACAGATGGTATTCTTATAGGAGTATATGCACCTAATACTATGAAAGATAGTAAATTTTTAGAGATTGACTTAGAAAGAAATAACACCATTGACAATGAACTCAGTGCAGAAATAAAAGATGATATCAGGCAAGTTATAGATGAAGTAAAAGATAGCATAGAAAAAACCAATTTAGAAGATATTCAGAAAGAAGCAAAAGATAATAAAGCTCTTGATGGATATATAAGAGAAATAGGAATGGACAGAGAAAAAGTAAGAAAAATTACGGTAATGGATTTAGGAAGAGAAAAAAACAAGAAAGAAGAAACCAAAAAAGGAAAGAAAAAAGACAATAAAGAAGAAAGACAGACTGAATTAAATAATTCAAACATTTCCACTCCTAAAGTTACCAAACAGGATGTAAATATCAAGCAAGAAATTGCTTTAGGAGAGCAAGCAAATGATGTACAAAGTTTTAAAAATTGGATAGGAGGAAAATTACCAGATGACATTCAAAAAATCGGAGTAATAGAATCTGATGAAATGTCAAAAATGAAGGATGATAAAGGTAGGGTAATAGACAATTCATCAACTCGTTTTGCTTTAGTTGTTATTGGGAAAGATGGGCAAGTAGAGCCATTAAAGAAATATATTCCTCAATTAGAACAAAATCATAGTTCAGGAAATAATCCAGTTAAGAGCAAATACCAAATTGATACAAATGGAGAAGTAGAAAAAGATGCCGTACTATCAGAATATAGAATTGGAAACAAAATTATTCAATTAGATAAAGATCAAGGTGACGATTTAGAAGTTAACATCGGACAATATAGTCCATCAGGAAATAACTTAGTTACGACACGAATGAGAGATAGAAATACAACTTTTAAGACAGATACAGAAACAAGAAAAGCAGTAAATGGATATTATAATAAAGGAGTTTATGCTTCAGAAAATAGTTACAAAGAAGCAGAAGAACATGAGGAAAAGAATCCAGATTGTGATAAAATGAATGAAAAAGATATAGATGGGGATCCTGATACAAAATCGCACGATCATGTAGACGATATGGTAAAACAAATTTTAGAAAATGATGAGATTTCAGATGTATACAATTATAATGATGTAAAAAGACATATTGAAGAAAAAATGAAAAATAATGAAGAATTAGATGAACAAGAAATAAGGAACCAAGTAGAAGAAGAGATGGAAAATTCTGCACAAGCGGAACATGAAATGCCATATTCGAATAGATCTAATTAAGAAAAATAAATAATAAAAATAGGTAAGAATTTATGCTTTCTTACCTATTTATACTTATACTGGTTCAACATGAACTACGGTCTTATATATTTTATCTAAGCCATTAACAGTAAGTTCTAAATCATCTGCCAATTGATGACTATCAAAAGTAGACATATTTCCATCCACACCAATGGTAATAAAAACTAAATATTTATCACCAACAGGAGTAGAAACAATATCTTCCACTTTTTCTATTTCTTTATAGCTATGAGCAATATCCATAATCAAAGCTTTTGTTTTATCATCTACACTAATATCCATCAAAACATTATAGCTTTCCATAAAGATAGTAACACCGGTATAGCAAATCCAAATAGAAATACCAATGCCTACGATACTATCAAACCAATAAATGCCTACCAAGGTAAGAAGTACAGAAATTAATGTAAAAGTAGTTACAATACAATCATTTCTATGATCTTTCATATTGGCTTCTAATAAAATACTATTATATTTTCGATAAGTTTTTAAAGTATATAAGTATAAAGATAATTTGGTAAGGATAGTAGCCATACAAACAGCAACAAGAAACCAAGAAAAATGAAGTTCACTACCTACTATTAAAGTTGAAATAGAATCAAATAGTAATTTAGCAGAAACTAAAATCATAGCGATACTAATAAACATAGAAAATATGTATTCAGCTTTACCATGACCTAAATTGTGATCCTCATCATTTGGCGCACTTGCAATTCGATTACCAATAAAAGTCATGAAAGAAGCAAAAATATCACCTGCGCTATTCACACTATCTGCAATCATAGCTTGACTTTTGCTGATCAAACCAATGGTTGCTTTGATCATTAATAAAAAAATGTTTCCAATCATTCCATAAATTCCTGCCTTTTTTGTGGCTACAAATTTTTCTTCCATATTCATCTTCTCCTTAATTAATATATATTTTATGATTATAACACAATTATTAGAAATAATAAATAGGAAGAAAAGAAATGATTGCAAAAAAAAACAATAAGTGCTATAATTGAAAAGTACAAAAGTGAAAACTTTAAAGAGGTGGAAAAATGACAATACTTACAATAATATATATATTAATATTCATAATATTTGCCTTAGTAGCATATGCCGTATTACAAATAAAGTTATTTGGAATGAGGGTAAAAGATTTTTGGTCATTCATAGAGGCAAACCAAATGTTAGATAAACTATATAAATTTGCAAGACAATATGAAAATATGTCACCACAAGAACAGGTAATTTATCTGTCAGAAGCGGAAAAAATATTTAAGGCTTTTGATAATGTTCCAAATGAGTTATGGGAAGAGGAATACGATAAATATAAAGAAGTCTTAAAAAAATATAAAGATATTAAAATGATAAGATGGGTATCAACATCAAAATAGAAGACGGTTCTTTTTACACCTTGAGAGAAGTAAAAAGAATCGTCCTCCATTGTTTTTCACTAAATTTCTCTTTCCTCAAATTCTAATTATAATCAAACTTAAGAATATATATGCATAGCGGAAAGACTTTTTCATAAATAATTTAGATTTTAGAATTTCAAATGATTCGGACATAGCACAGTATTTATCAACAAAAGTTAATATAAAACCTTCAAGAGATTTTGGAAAAGCTATCGTAACAGGCCACATATGTTTTATAATAATATCTTTTTCTTTATCATTTAAATCAAACAATTTACAAGCATTTTCACAAGCAATTTTTCCATGAGTAAAAGCATGAAGACCGTTACGATTTGGTTGTTTTTTTCTCCAATCATATAAAAACAAATCATGAAGCATAGCTGCTCTAGTAGCTGATCGATAATCTAAGTGGTATTTTTTACAAATGCAATAACAATAATAGGCAGCAGTAAGGCAATGATCAAAACAGGTGGTTTCATAATGTTGCCTAAAATTTTTCATTTCTTGTACAGTCTTATTTTTTATTAGAGGATGAATAATACTGTTAAATTCGGTATCTTTTTTTATCAAATTTTCTATATATTGTTTCATATAAACCTCATAAATTTTATGTATTTCTTTTTTAGTATAGCATAAGTAAAAGGCTGTCTCTTATACACATCTCCGAGCCCACGAGACGCGTAGTAATC
>USQP01000032.1 GCA_900556945.1 uncultured Clostridium sp. | reverse complement strand
TTTTAGCTTCAAGCATATCCCATGATTTAACCCACTGATTTACTACGTGCTTTTGCGGTAGTTTGCTCATGGAGAATACTGAGGGCAAAGATAGTAAACTTAATTAAGTAGACAAAATCCAAAAACTTTTTATTCAGCTATGAGTAAGAGTTGTTAATTAAGATTAATCACAAACTCTTTGAATTTATTTAATTTTTTGTAAAATCATGCTCGAAAGCATTTCTTGATAAATATAGCATAAATTTTTGCAACAAGTCATCTGAGTACGGAGACTTATAATGTGCTACTCTTGTTATATTGAATTTTAGTAATTTACCTCTTTGAGATAATGATTTTTCATTATTTATTTTGTAACCAGTGAAAACTGAACCATTAAACACAGAATATTTTAATATATCTTTATTAGCAACTCTAATTTTCCTAAAGACTTTTATCCCATTAGCAAATTCTGAGAATATTTTGTGTAGTTCTTTATATCTCTTTTTCCATGATTCTTGGATTGTAGAAGATGTATTGTCTAGTTCACTCAAATTAATTTTTGCGATGCCTTCTTTATTAAATACAGTTAGATCTAAAGGCGATAGACTTACAGATTGGAATGTTGAGAAACGTGCTACTTTTAGTAAATTTGATGGTAAGGTAACATCTTCTATCACTTCAACGGTTGCAAGTTGTCCTTTTTTATAATTCTGAAACGTTTCTTTTTCTATTGTTTCTAATTCAACTAATAAACCTATATTATAGTTTCTATCTCTTTTACCATCTTTTCTTAAGCTAATATTACAAGGTTGAACTAACAATATATATTCTTTGCCTTGAATGTTGAAAATATCACCATTAGACAAAGGGTAATGTAAACTGTTTTGAATATTATCTTTGATGTAAAGTTCTTTGTGTCTTAAGTCTAATACTTGAGTTTTATCAAAAGGGGTTTCACCGCCAGTCTTAATACTTTCTATTTGTCTAATTTTTTTTAGGCATTGATTTATTTTTGTCCTACGTGCATTAGATACTAAAGTACTTAATGCATTGTATGAAGTGATTATATCTGATACTCTAATTAAAGTATCCATTTCCCAGACACCTTCCTTTCTTGAACTCTTTTGAATAATATGATTAAATGATTCTGGAGCAAGTTGAATAATTTCATTAATAGCATTTTTAAAAGAATTTCCTAATATATTTGCAGCCTCTTTTTTAAGAACCTCTACTTCGTTTATTAATAATGTATTTCTAATACCTTCAGCTAATCCAGGCAAATAGGAATCGTTTTGAAATCTTTTTTTAGAAATAGTATAAAACTTTTCTTTGTCTAAATGATGAGTTTTGCAATATTCACACCTTTTATCATATTCATCATTTATACTGAATAGATGAGAAAATATACCACAATATAGAAATTTACAAACAGTTGAGTCTTGAAGCAACTCAAAGGCTAAATCTCTTCCATCTCTATTATCAGGTAAAGGAGCATGCTTAAACTCGATGTCAAAAAGGAATAATATTTTGGCATTATTGCTTAATTCATGAATTATAGAACTTTTTTGAACAATCCATTCAGAAGGAGCAAGTAATTCTATCTTATCTTTTAAAATCGTTTTAAGTCTTAATGGAGCTACTGAATTTGATAATTCTTCAAGATTATTCTCAAAACGTAATATTTTTAGGTATAATTCTCTTTTTTCTTCATCACTCTTATCATCCCATAATTTTGTGATTTCTTTCTCAAAAACAGCTTCTGGGAGTTCCCAATTTAGAAAATCTAATTCACATGGTTTATTATTGTAATGGGCTTTTAATTTACCGACAAAAGCTTCTTTTAATTCATTAATAGAGCATCGATCATCAACATACACTATTTTTTTTATTCCTAGCTTATCTAGAAAATTCAATATAGCAGTTTTTGCTTGTGCTTCACATTTACAGTTAATTTCAACAGAACTAACTTTTTGTTCACTTGTATTCATTGATAATATTTGAAAAGTTTATAGCAAAAATATATTTTCTTCCATGTTCATTTCTGAAAGGTTCCAGAGCTATTGTGCATTTGGAAGAATCTAATAATTGTTGGATGATAAATAGTCCAAGTCCTCTACCTTCTCCTTTAGGTTTAGTTGTTACAAATGGCTCAAACAACATATTTTCAATGGCAGGGGATATCCCATAACCATTGTCGTAAAAATATATCCAAGGTGATTCTATTTTTATTGTGATTGAAGGCTTGCAATTGGGATCGTTACCTTTTAATTTAATTAACCAATATTCCGAATTTGAAATTAAATTGTCAATTATTTGAACAATTTTCCCCCGATTAATAGATATTGAGAAATCATCTTCCAGAAAAATGGTAAAATCAATGCTGTTTTTCTGTAATCTATTTTTGTAATATTCACTTTCTTCTTTAAAAAAAAGTGAGAGTTTTATTTCTGATTTCTTCTCTCTATTGTACTTTAAAGTAGGGTCAAGGTGCTTTAGTTGTATCTTGAGACCATTTACAGTAGAATTAATATATTCAAAAAATACATATAAGTCTGAATCTGTGATATTTTTCCCGTGTAATTTAGCTCCATAGAATGATGCTCTTTCTGCTAATCTATCTGCTATAGAAGAGAATTCGTGGCTAACGGACTCCGCTGTTAGTCCTAAACTCGCTAATTCGGAAAAATTCATTAATTGTTCTTCTAGTATCTGGATTTTAGGTTCAAGAATATTAATTACTTCATTTAACTTTTCTGTTCTAGATATTACTTTTTCTACTTTTTCTAAAGTATTCTGGATTTCCTTTAATTTACTTAGCAGAAAATTTATATTTTCGGCTGCTTCTTTTTCTAAGTCTGTAGAAAATATGGGATTGTTTTTTACCGTTTTAACTAATCGGTCAGATTCTTCTATTGCCTTGTCTACAGATATTACTGCATTTTTAAATTCATCTTTAACTTCTTCTGTCTTTAACTTTGTTTCTTTAAGCTGACTAAATGCCTGATTAACAGTTTTAATACCGCTATTCTCGGTTTTATATGTTTTGAGAAAATCATTGTAAGTTCTTCTTATATGCTCTTGATAACGATTTATTTCATCCCTGATAAAAAAGCATAGAACGAAAAAGTTACGTGAATATGGATTGGAAACTAAACCTTCTCTGTCTGTTTTATCCTTTAATTTATCATTAATACCTTCATCAATTGAAAAATAACCAATAACATTTGCTGGTCTAAGTGGATAATATGAACTACCTTTTGTTTGAGAATCTCCTAATCTAAGCCAATCATCTCCATCAATTCCAAAAGGTTTTACAGCAAATCCATTTCTGAATAATTTGATTCCAGCTTGGCTTTGAGCAAATTCTCTATAGTTAGATAGCTTTCCAAAAATTTCTTTGATGTTTTCGTCATATGACATCCAATTGTCGTAAGTAAATTCATCAATAATCCCATTAAAGGAACCAGGATTAGCTCTTTCACCATCAAATATTTCAAGTCCACCTATGTCTTTTTTAAAATCGAATTTTTTTTCAAACTTTATAAAGAAAGAATTATCACTCTTTTCTATATCTGGCTGTTTCTTAGATAAATAGTCGTAAAATTTCCTTCCATTATCTATCTCTAGAAAATTCTTGAAGTCTTCTTGATTGTTACCTATGAATTTTGATAATTTTGTTTTTCCTTGAATTGTAATACTGGAACCATCAAAATTGAATTTAAAACGCGATATAGCTAAATCCCTTAATTCATCATTAGATTTATCAAGATTGATATTTATTCCATTGATTTTGAGGTAGACATCAAAAGGTCTATTTTCTTTATAGGGAGAAATAATCTGTGACACTTGTCCTTTAAAATTTTCCAAATTTTTACCATCCCAAACTTCTGAATGATTAAGATTCGCTAGAATTAAAGTCGTCCCTTTTATTTTTTGAGAACTGAAATGTTCTGCTTGAATTCTAACTTCACTTAATGCATCCTCTTTTTCAAAGTCTTTCCAGTTAAAAGCAATATGTGTACCTGATTCCTTTTCTTCATTTGTAAATATTTCACATATATCAGCTAGACGTTGTGTACTTAAACGTCCAAGACCTTTGTCTCCAAGTGGTGTTCTACCACCTGGGGTTTTCTTTTTTGCTTCTTTTAATTCCCTTTTTTGTGAATAAGAAATCAGTAACCATGATTTCATAATAGTATTCTCACTCATACCAAATCCGTCATCTTCAACTACAATAAAACCTCTATGGTTCGGATAGAAAAGTTTTTCTTTAGTATATTGCCCTGTAGTATTTATTTCTATTGAAACATAGGTCGCATCAGCATCAAAAGAATTTTTTATTAACTCTAGTAAAGCTGTAATTTCATCGGAAACTAGTTGTTCTCCAAGTTGTTTTACGATATGAGGTGTTATATCAAAATGATATTTTTGATTAATCATTAACTTAAATTTTAAAAATTAGAATCTTTTCTTTACTCATTGTTTCTGAGAAATTATTTCTTCCAGGCATTCGCTTACTTAATATTTCTCTTTCTAAATCAGTAAATATATTTACACCTTTTGATGCAAATAGTTCTCTTAGAATCAGATCATTATGCACCATTTGTTTATTTACGTTTCTATTCCCAATAGTCCAAACCATAAAAGAACCTTTTTCCATTTTGGGAAGCATATTGTCAATGCTTTTATCTAAATCATAAATAAATCTCGTAACTTTTTCTGCTTTTTTTCTTTCTGCATCTTTAAATTGAGTAACAAATCTTTTTAGAGTTCTTGACTTACTAAATATTATATCTTCAATATTATTTATGTTACTTTTTATCTGTCCCCCTAAACTCCTTGTATCAATAATTTGAGTGTTTTCTAAATAATTAAGATCTATGTCGTTGTCTATATCTTGAACAGGAATCCATTGTAATGGCAAATAGGAAAATTGACCATAAGTTACTGTTGTTTGATTGTCTCCATAAGGTGGAGAGGTAACAAGTAAATTAAAAGACTTCGTTGTTCTAATTTCTTTATTAGTGTCTCCCCATATAACTTCTGTCTCTTTTAAGTACTTCCCCTCTTTTATATACCCTTTTAGTGATAATACTGCAATATAATCACTAATATTTTTGATGTTTTTTTTAGATACAGATGCAAACGTTTTTAGAACGGAAATTTCTCTTGTTCTTATATCTTCAAGTGATCTCATATGCATTTTAAAAGTAGAAGTTCTATCGTTGCTTGTGAGTCGAATTACTTCAGCTAAAACAACCCAAAAGAATTTTCTAATTTTTATTATAGGTTCTTTATTGATAGCCCGAAATATTTTCGACAAATCAATTTGCACATTTTTAGTGAACCATTTATCAATATTAGGAAAAGTAACTTCAATAAAATGAGATTGATCTATATTAATAGAATTGATAATTCTTGCTTCAGCTTCATCAAGTTCTTCTTTTAAGTAATAGGTTGTTTTTACTTGGCTCAATAACAATGATAATGGATTTATATCTTGTCCAAAAACATTCATGCCATATTTCATACCTGTCACTAAAGTATTTGAGGCTCCCATAAATGGGTCTAGTAACGAAACTTCATTATTTAAAACATCTGAAAGTTCTTCTATTATTGGTTCTTGAACCGATGGGACCATCATAGCCGGATAATTGAGAAGACTACGAGCGAAATCACTTCTGTTATAATTCTCTCCATTAAGCACTTCGCTGCTAATAGATCTTATATTTCTCTTTATTTTTTTTTCTGATATTACCATTTATTAATTCTGTTATAGCGATCTTATCAAAATGAAACTATATATCAAGCCTGACCCTTTGTATACAAAAAACAGACCTTGTTGACATAGGGTTTTGTATATTCCCATATGTTTCACAAAGTTAAGCGTTTTTTTTGAGTATCTTTCATGTTGGCAATAAATATTCTTCTGATTTGGTTGAGTGCATGAGGAAGTTCTTAAGAATGTAGGAACTAAAGGTCTATAACTTACGCTTTTTCTTCTTCTTGGGACGTTTTAGAATTTGTTCTTCAGAAAAAGAACTGTATGTTCCCGCTAAGCCAAAGATATTAAATGTGTTATAGACTTGGCTATCTTTTTGATTACTTGCTTCCTTATTTTCAAGATTGACTGAAAACAAGTTTTCTTGATTGCTATCTTGGCTTATTGCTATTTTTCTTTCACATGATTGAGAATCTAGTTCTTGTAGTTTAAATTGTTCTGAAATAGAGCCATTCGTCATAGTGTTGCGATAGGTAAATGACTCTTTGGGTTGGCGATTGTAATTGAATAGTTTATCAAAGCCTTGTTCTAATTGCAGGAACAAGTTTACTCGATCAAAACCTCCTTTGATTATTCCGTTCTTGGTGTTTTTATGGTTTGTTAGTGGCGACAGCTTCTTTTTATTTACTTGGTCTTTTCGGCTCACAATCAAATGGCAGTGTATATTCAATTCATTATTTGAACGGCTACGATCAAAGTGAATTTTACCATAAAACTTTATTTCTGTAGCAGATAGTTCTTTATTGAAATTCTTAGCATATTCGGGAATAAATACTTCACGAATATAACGTTTCATGGCTTCGGCTTGCTCCTGCTCTGTATTACCCATTGCTTGAATCTCCTTTTTAGATGGACTGACATGGATAGCATAAAACTTAGCATCTGTTTTTAGGAGTTGGCCGATATTTGCATCTATATCCTTTATAACCTTTGATTTATAGATGTTATCTTCTGTCAGATTGAAAAAGCCTTCGGTATAGATTCCTTTTTCCATTCGTTCCAAATCTTCATGTTCCAGATAATTAGCTAGTCGTCGGCTACTTCCTGAATTATTGTATGTTCCGTTAGTAGGTGGAGTAAAATCTATGTGCATGGCTCTATGTATTTATTAGATTGATAATTTCAGCCTTTAGACTCTCTTTCCTTTTGCTATCCATCACACCACAAGCAGAAAGTTCCGAATAGAGTTGTATCAGGTGAAGTAACTTTTTATAATCTCGTTGATGTATCTGATAGAGTGCGTTTATCTGTTTGGACTGATTGTTTATCACATCGGCATGATTACAGAACTGCTCACTTAACTTTTTTAGTACGGCTGTTTGTCTCTCCTGACTGGCTTCCAGTTGAGAGAGAATAAGAGTTTCTAAAGTTTTGCCGATAACATCAAAACGCAAAGCGATAGAATTTGTTGCCCGTATCATTGGATTCAGTTGCTCTTCCTCATAGTGACGAATGAAACGGATAATATCATTCTGCCTCTTATTTATTTTCGCCAGTTCCGATTTTACGGATTCAGGTGTTTCGGATGGGTTGATATGCGCCTTATCTATATATCCGAACGCCAACTTTACAACTTCGCTCTTTTTCAGTGAATAGCGTTTGCATATCTTC
>USQP01000031.1 GCA_900556945.1 uncultured Clostridium sp. | reverse complement strand
TTCTAGCTTCGTCGGCAGCGTCAGATGTGTATAAGAGACAGGATATTTATTGTACCATTAAAGAAAATACTAAAACTTATTTTTAATTCAATTCTTGGGGGAATTACGATTTATATTATTAATTTGATAGGAGCAAATTTTGGCTTTCATATCGGATTAAATTTTTTTACTAGTATTGTAATTCGGATTATTGGGGTTACCAGGAACAGTTTGCCTAATTATTGTTAAGCTTTTAATTGGATAGTAGAATTTACAGAATTACAAAATTGATAAAACATATTAATCTAAAAAAGAGCAAAACTATTTTTAGCAGTTTTACTCTTTTCATTCATTACTCAACGGTGACGGATTTAGCTAAATTTCTTGGTTTATCAACATCTAATCCTTTTTCTTTCGAAATATAATAAGAAAGTAATTGTAAAGGAATAATAGATAAAATAGGTGAGATAAAAGTATTTGTTTCTGGAATATGAATAACCATATCAAACGTTTTATCATCTACATTTTGATTGGTAACGACTAAGGTTTTAGCTCCTCTAGTGATTACTTCTTGAATATTACTTACTGTTTTTTCTACTAATTTTGGATCTGTCAAGATACTTACAACAGTAATGTCATTTTCAATTAAAGCAATTGGTCCATGTTTTAATTCGCCAGCTGGGTAACTATCTGCATGAATATAGGATATTTCTTTTAATTTTAGAGCAGATTCTCTTGCAACTGTTTCATCAATTCCTCTTCCAAGAAAAAACACGTCTTTTTCTTGATAAATTCTATGTCCAAATTCTTTTGCTTGTTTTGCACATTTTAGTGTTTCTTCAATTTTGGATGGTAATTCTAAAATATCTTTTTTAAAACAAGCTATTTCTTCTTTATATATGTTTAAAGTTTCAGCAAAGTATATGGTCAAAATAGCTAATAATATTACTTGAGAAGTATAAGCTTTTGTAGATGCTACAGCAATTTCTGGCCCTGCATGAGTATAAATTGAATAATCGGCTTCTCTCGTTATGGAACTTCCAATTACATTGCTAATTGCTAAAGTTTTAGCACCTTTTTCTTTCGACAATTTAAGAGCAGCTATGGTATCAGCTGTTTCTCCAGATTGTGAAATAAAAATACATAAAGTTTTATTGTCAATAATAGGATCTCGATATCTAAATTCTGAGGCAATGTCAACTTCTGTTGGTATATGACAAAGCTTTTCTAACATATTCTTGCCAGCTAAGCCAGCGTGCATTGCTGTGCCACAAGCAACAAGATAGATTTTGTTAAGGTTTTGTAAATATTCTTTTGTAAAGTTCAATTCATCAAATTCACATTTCGAACCTTCATTTAATTTTGCTCCAATCGTCTCTCTAATAGCAGTTGGCTGTTCATAGATTTCTTTTAACATATAATCTTCAAAGCCATCTTTTTCAGCACTTGAAGCATTCCATTCAATCAATTTCGTTTTTTTATCAATTGGACTTAAATTTTTGTCATAGAATTTTACCGTATTTTTTGATAAATAGGCAAATTCTAAATCTTCTAAAAGATAAAAATCTCTTGTAAAAGAAAGAATCGCTGGAATATCAGAAGAAATATAATTTTCTTCTTCACCTTTACCAATAACAAGTGGACTATCTTTTCTTACTACTATCATATTGTCAGGATAATCTTTGCAGATAATTTCTAAAGCAAAACTTCCTTTTAAATCCGCGCACGCACTTTGAACGGCTTTTAATAATTTTAAATTATCAGTTTTTTCAATTTTTGAATAATAGTAATGAATTAAATTAGGGACTATTTCTGTATCAGTTTGAGAATAGAATGTGTATCCATTATTTATTAAGAAATTTCTTAACTCATTATAATTTTCGATAATTCCATTATGGACAACACTAAAAGTATTTGAATTATCCATATGAGGATGAGAGTTTTCTTTAGATGGTTTTCCATGTGTTGCCCATCTAGTATGAGCGATTCCAATTGTTCCTTCTAAATCATCAATTCCCGGCAAATTATATAAATTTTTTACTCTTCCTTTATCTTTCATGATAGAAAGACTTTCTTTTTCAATTGTTGAAATACCAGCTGAGTCATATCCTCTGTATTCCAATCTTAAAAGTCCATTAATCAAAATTGGACTTGCTTTTTTTGTTCCTATGTAACCTACAATTCCACACATAGTAAATCCTCCTTAAAAATTAAAATTGGGAATTGAAGGTATGCAAAATAGAGCTTAATTCCATTAACTTTTGTTACAGCATTACTACTGCTTTTTGATTAATGATATGACCTTAAGCAAAGCCACTAGAGCATCCGCCGAATCTTTCGATTACTCTAGACCTCGTCAACACCAATTTATTAGTGTCCAGGCGCTATATTTAATGAATCCATTACTCCTTTCTTTTTTTATTTTTTGCATTTCCTTCAATTTACTTTATTATATTACCTTAAAAAATAAAATGTAGCAAGTCTTAATATAAATATTTTTTTATCTTTCAAACTTAAATCCTCAAAATATTGAACAAAAATATATTCTATTATATAATGAATAAGAAAGGCAATTGTTAGAAAATAATTATGATTTTTTAACTAGATTTGTGCCTAAGAAAGGAAGGAAAGATAGCATGAAGAAAATTGGAATTGTAGTGGCTATGGAAGAGGAATGTGAAGCAATAGAAAATATAATGACAAATAAGGAAGTGCAAGAAATATATGATTTAAGATTTATCATTGGAAAAATAGGAAAAAAAGAATGTGTCCTTGTTCAAAGTGGAATAGGAAAAGTGAATGCAGCAAGAACGACACAAGTAATGATAGACCATTTTAAAATAGAATATATTATGAATTTAGGAGCAGCAGGAGCAATTAATAATACATTAGAAATAGGAGATATCTTAATAGGAAAATATGTTGTTCAACATGATTTTGACATTACAGCATTTGGACATAGTAAAGGCTATATAACAGGTGTTGGAAACAATATTGAATGTGATAAATCTTTCCTTATAAAACTTGAAGAAGTAATAAAAAATATGCCAGAAGGAAATTATAAAATTAAACTTGGAATTGTAGCAACTGGAGATATTTTTTGTACAGATGTAGGAATGAAAGATAAGATAAGAGCTAAATTTGATGCAGATGTGGTAGATATGGAATGTGCAGCCATTGCACAAGTAACTTATCTAAATAATTTGCCATTTATTGTAATTAGAAGTATTTCAGATACACCAAACGGAAAAAACGCATCAACCTTTGATGAAAATCTAAAATTGGCCTCCAAAAGATGTGCTAATATATTGAAAGAATTTTTAACTTGCTGAAACAAGAGGGACAGAGCTTTTTTGTGTCATATTTTTTGTCGTTTTTTGTAATGATATTTTCTTGATATTTTTCTAGTTTGTCAAAGAAATAAAAATGCTTTATCTTTTATTACTTGTTTGATTCACAAAGAAGTTATAAAAAGAACTTGTATAAAAATTATAAAATAGTGTATAATTTATATAAATTGAAAGGAGTGATTTTTGTGGATAGAAAAATTAAAGTAGTTCAATATGGCGCAGGCAAAATGAGTGTATATACTATGAGATATGTATATGAAAAAGGAGCAGAAATAGTAGGAGCAATTGATGTAAATCCAGCAGTTATTGGAAAAGATATCGGAGAAATAATGGAAACGGAAAATAAAGGTGTTAGAGTTGTTTCTTTAGAGGAAGCAGAAAATATGATGAAAGAAACAAAGCCAGATATAGCAATTGTAACAACAATGAGCTTAATTAGTGATGTAGAAGATGCTCTAATGCTATGTGCTAAACTTGGCATAAATGCGATTACGACTTGTGAAGAAGCTTTTTATCCAATGAATTCCAACCCAGGAGTAACAACTAGATTAGATGAAATGGCTAAAAAAACAGGATGCACAATTACAGGAAGTGGTTATCAAGATATTTATTGGGGACAATTAATATCAAGTATAGCAGGTTCGACTCATACAATAAAAAAGATAAAAGGAAGTTCAAGTTATAATGTAGAAGACTATGGAATTGCTTTAGCAAAAGCACATGGAGCAGGATTAACATTGGATGAATTTGATAAACAAGTTGCATCAGTTGATAGAATTTCAGATGAAGAAAGACAAACTATGATAAATAAAGGAGAATATTTACCATCTTATATGTGGAATGTAAATGGATGGCTATGTGATAAATTAGGTTTAACTGTAAAATCACAAACACAAAAAACAGTTCCACAAACTCACACAGAAGACATATATTCTTCCACATTAGGAATGACTGTAAAAACAGGAGATGCAACTGGTATGAGTGCTGTTGTTACAACTGAAACAGAAGAAGGAGTCACAATTGAAAGCGAATGTATTGGCAAAGTATATTCAAAAGATGATTTTGATAAAAATGAATGGACGATTATTGGAGAGCCAGAAACAACATTAATCATTAATAGGCCATCTACAGTAGAGCTTACTTGTGCTAGCATAGTAAACAGAATACCTGATGTCATCAATTCAAAATCAGGATACGTGCCAACAGAAGAAATGGGAGATCTGTATTATAGAGTTAAACCATTAAATGAATATGTGAAATGAGACAAAAGGGACAGGTCTTGATTGTCCTACAAAATAGGTCGAAAAATATCGATTACAAAATAAAACGTCAAGTAGTTTTACAAAAAATGTAAGACTGCTTGATTTTTTTGCATTTTTATGTTAAAATAAAAATGAATTTGTTTAAGAAATATTAAGAGAGGTGAAAACTTAAAGGAATCTTTAAGGTATATATATGGAAAGAGTAAGAGAAGGAAAAACTACTGCATGGAAAGCATTAATGGGAGATTTTTTCGGAATAGAATCAAAAAATGATGACGATAAATATAAAAAATGGGAATCAGAAAATTTTACTGAAATAAAAAAATCAGACAATTCCATAAAGGGATTAGAGAAAATGTTTGAACATGTAAGTAAAACAAGTAGAAAAAGAAGAGGAAAAGAACCAAGCAACATTGATAATATAAAATCACCAAAAGTTCAAAGTCAAAAGGCTAAAGCTAGAGAGGAACAACAAGGTGAACGTGAGATATAGAAATACAAGAAATAAAAAAATTCTTGTATTTTTATCTTGACAAATGTTAAAACTACCAGTATAATAATTATTGTCGTTTGATATGGCGAAGTAGCTCAGTTGGCTAGAGCATTCGGTTCATACCCGAAGGGTCATGTGTTCGAATCACATCTTCGCTACCAAAATAACTCATATAAATGAGTTATTTTTTTGCGTTTAATACTTTTATGAAAAATCTTTATTTGATAATAAATTAAAAAATACTCACGAAAGAAATTAATGTTTTTTTTATAAACTAAAAACATACTTTTATAAAATAAACGTATAAAAAGTAAAAACTAATGATAAAATTTCCTCAGTTGATAAAAGAGGTGATAGAATTGATTGAAAGAATCTGTACCTTTTTAACGAATAGAATTAGAAAAGAAATGCCAGAAATAGATGATGAAAGAGCAGAGATAATAAATTATGGTTTACAAAATATAGTAGGGGAAATACCAAAAGTTTTCATTATGTTAGGCGTAGCTTATTTTTTGGGAATATTTAAACTAGCTTTATTTACATTTGTGGCATTATTTCTTTATAAAGGAGCATCTGGAGGAGTACACTTAAAAACGCATATTGGATGTATTACTTTTACAACAATATTCTATTGTATAATACCTTTTGTTTCGCAATATTTCGTAATTCCCAGTATAATGAAATATATAGTAGTATCATTGGTTTGGATATTTGGAGTAGGAATGATTAAATTATATGCTCCGGCGGATACAGAAGATGTACCGATATTAGAAAGTAAAGTTCGAAAGAAAAAACAAATTATATCTTATATTACTTTTACACTTGGTCTGTTAGGTGCTGTATTTATTAAAAATAATGTAATCTCAAATATATTGATATTAGCTAATTTATTTCAAACAATAATGATTACAAGATTTGTTTATAGATTAACTAATAACAAATATGGTTATGAAGTATATAAAGATACTTCGACTGAATCAGTTTAATATAAAATATGTACCGGTAATATTTTATATTATATAAATTTACCAAGGAGGAGATTTTTATGTTAAAATTTTTAGCAAAAACAGCAGAGAAATATGCAAAGGCAACAAATACATCATGTTTTTTAGTATTAGCTTTTCATCAACCTAAAATGCCAGCATGCATGATAAAAAAAGACTAATAATTATAATGAACAATCAACATTGGTAAAGGTAGTTCGAAATATATATTTTTACCAATGATATAACTTAAAAGTTATATAAATGCAATCCTAAAAAAAGAAAGTATTTTTTAAATTACTTTCTTTTTTATTATATTAATAGTAAATTTCTAATTGTTGAGAAAAGAATTTATCATCTTTTGAAGTATGTAGATTAATATTATTGTTTTTCTTTATTAGTTTACGAACTTCCCACAAGCCAAGACCAGTATGATTTTCTTTTTCAGAAACACCCTTTTCAAAGATTCTTTCTGTATTAACATCCTTATTGCTATAACTATTTTCAACAATGATTAGTTGTCTTGAATTTTTGCTATCATTCCTAAAAGTTAAGTTAATAATTTTTTCTTTACTTTCTGAACTAGCTTCGATTGCATTATCCAATAGAATTCCTAATATTCTTGCAAATTCATAAATCTTCATATGTAATGTAGATAAATCTAGTAGAAATGTTATATTTACTTTTATATCTTTTTCTTCTGCATCATGATATTTTTTAGTTAATAAATTGTATATTCCATCATTATTTATTATCTCGGGATTTAAGAGATATAGATTATTTACTCTTTGACAGTCATCCTCTAATTGTTCATAATATTTCTTTAAGCCTTCCATATCATTTGTTTTTACATAGCCACCAATTGTTGTAACGATATTGTCAAAATCGTGCTTAAAACCTCTAACATTATCATGTAAAATATGTAAAGTATTATTATATGCTTCTGTACTTTCCAATTTTTTAGTAGTCAAAGTTAATTTAAATACTCTTGTTAAACTATAAAGACTTAAAATGAAGTAAGCAACTAATGAAATAAAGCTTAAAAAAGTTATTAGTATAGGTAATTTATCTATATAATAAATCGCAATAAAAGTTTGAACAGACAGAGTAATTATACCTAATAGTAAATTTAGAAATATAATAATTTTGGACTTCTTATCTATATCGTCTATAAATGCTATTTTTATGTTCCTCATTTTTAGAATTAGAGCAATTAAAGCTACACAAGAATATGCAAGTATAACATATAATAGTCGATAAATTGGAATTGTAGACAATTGCTCACTAGATAAATGAAATAATGTCATATAAGGATTTAAAACTAAAGCGCCAATAATATTAAATATTAAAGCAGACGTCACAATTGAAAATATGCTTTTTAAT
>USQP01000030.1 GCA_900556945.1 uncultured Clostridium sp. | reverse complement strand
TCTACACTTCTAGCTTCGTCGGCAGCGTCAGATGTGTATAAGAGACAGACATTATCCTAAGAGGAGATATGATAGAAAACTTAAAAAAAGTATATGATATTGAAAGATTAGCTGGAAAAATGGCTTATGGAAATGCTAATGCAAGAGATATGGTTACTTTGAAAAATTCTCTATTTAAGTTACCAGAAGTAAAAAAGATACTTGCAAATTGTAAATCTAACTTATTGAAAGAGTTATACGATAAATTAGATGAACTCCAAGATGTTTATCAATTAATTGAAAAAGCAATTGTTGATGATCCTCCTATGACAATTAAAGAGGGAGGAATGATAAAATTAGGATATGATGAAGAAATTGACCAATTGAAAACAGCACAAACAGAAGGGAAATCTTGGCTTGTTCAATTAGAAGCGGAGGAAAGGGAAAAGACAGGAATTAAGAATCTAAAGATTGGTTTTAATAAGGTTTTTGGTTATTTTATAGAAGTAACAAAATCTTATCTAAGTCAAGTGCCAGATAGATTCATAAGAAAGCAAACACTAACCAATGCAGAAAGATACATAACAGAGGAATTAAAAAATCTAGAAAATCAAATATTAGGAGCAGAAGAAAAGGTTGTAAATCTTGAATACAACGCATTTGTAAATATCAGAGAAGAAATATCTAGAAATGTAGTTAGACTTCAAACTACAAGTGAAGTTATATCAAGTTTAGACGTGCTATCTTCTTTTGCACAAGTAGCAGAAGACATGAATTATTGCATGCCAGAAGTCAACACATTGGGAAGAATTGATATAAAAAATGGAAGACACCCTGTGATTGAGAAAATATTAGGAGCAGGAAGCTTTGTAGAAAATGACACCTATTTAGATAAAGAAGAAAATAGACTCTCAATTATAACAGGGCCTAATATGGCTGGTAAGTCTACTTATATGAGGCAGGTGGCTTTAATTACACTAATGGCACAATGTGGAAGTTTTGTACCAGCTGAATCAGCAAAGATTGGAGTAGTAGATAAAATTTTTACAAGAGTAGGTGCATCAGATGATTTAAGTATGGGGCAAAGTACTTTTATGGTGGAAATGATGGAGGTAGCAACTATATTAAAAGAAGCGACACCTAACAGCTTAGTCATATTAGATGAAATAGGAAGAGGAACTTCAACTTATGATGGCTTATCCATTGCTTGGGCAGTAGCAGAATATATTGCAGATAAACAAAAGTGTGGGGCTAAAACATTATTTGCTACACATTATCACGAGTTAACCGAATTAGAAGATAGATTAGAAGGAATTAAAAATTACTCTATAGCAGTCAAAGAAAAAGGAGAAGATATTATTTTCTTACGAAAGATTGTAAGAGGGGGAACAGATGAAAGCTATGGAATACACGTAGCGAGATTAGCAGGAGTTCCAAAAGTAGTAACGCAAAAAGCAAATGAGATTTTACGTTCTTTAGAAAGAAAAAATATTTTAACAGGTAAAAAGCAAGATAAAGAGGATAAAAAGCAAGTAGAAGGACAATTTGATTTATATAATTATAAATTGGCAGAAATTGCTCATGAAGTAGACAAAATCAACTTAAATGAATTAACGCCAATTGATGCTTTAAATACACTTGTGAGGATAAAAGAGAAAATGAAATGAGGCAAAGGTGAAAGAACGAAAAAAAGAAGAACAATATGAACGAGGTCGCTAATAGCGACCTCAAACTATTTTATAACTCAATTTTTGGTTGATACTTCTCAAGC
This sequence comes from uncultured Clostridium sp., assembly GCA_900556945.1. GTDB lineage: Bacteria > Bacillota > Clostridia > TANB77 > CAG-508 > CAG-269. The sequence goes on along the minus strand of USQP01000030.1, from coordinate 5,758 downwards.
CACATATTCACTTGGCAAAGATAAGCCATTAATTGTGGGCCAACCATAAGCTGACCGAACCAAGGTCTTGTGAATGCTTTTCCATCTGTTTCTAGTATTTCTAAAATATATTTACGATTAAGCAAATTATTAATAGGAGCATTCTTATCTTTCATAATTTGGGTTAACATTTGTTTTACTTTTGCTAGATAAGTAGGATTATGTGTTTTGGGGTATGGAGATTTTTTTCTATAAATGATATCCTCTGGCAAGAAATCTTTACAAACATAGCGAAGCAATCCTTTTTCTCTGCCTTTTAAAGCTTTCCATTCCCAGGGAATATTCCATACATATTGAGCTAAACGGTAATCACAAAATGGAACACGTAGTTCAAATCCATTATACATTGCCATTCGATCAGATCGGTCAAGTAAAGTTTGCATAAACCAGTTTAAAGTAAGATGAGAAATCTTTCTTTTCTCAGCGGTCTCAATAGAATCGGAATCTAATATTTCAACTTCATCTAAACTTTCGTGATAACGATAGTCTACATATTCTCTTAATTTAATTTGATTTCCAATACTAGGATTTAATAATTCTTGTCTTTCCGCTAAAGATATTGACCATGGAAAAGTATTACTTTTTAAAGCATCTTCGCGGAAAAACCAGGGATATCCTCCAAATATTTCATCTGCACATTCACCTGTTAAAGCTACAGTCATTTCTTTTTTCACATTCTTGCAAAACAATAATAAGGAAGAATCAATATCTGCCATACCAGGCATATCACGAGCAATCATAGCGTCCTCTAAATTATCTGCAAGTTCTGGTGTATCAATTACAATTTTATGATGATTAGTATAAAGATTTTTATTCATTAAGTCAATGTAGAAATTATCAGAATTTGGCTGAAAATCACTTTTAACAAAGTTTTTATCATTATCTACATAATCAATTGAATAAGTATCTAAAGGTGGTAAGCCTTCTTTCTTACAATAATCTGAAGCAAATTTTGTTATGATACTGGAATCCAATCCGCCTGATAGAAAAGTGCATAAAGGCATATCAGAAACCAGTTGTCTTGTAATAGCGTCATTTAGCAAAAATCTTAATTTGTCACAAGTTTCCTTAAAACTGTCTGTATGTTCTTTTGACTTCAATTTCCAATAGCGTTCTATATGAAGACCATCTTTATTAAATATTCCAAAATGAGCAGGCTTGATCTCATAAATGTTTTTGAAAACAGTAGTGCCTGGAGTGTGAGATGGACCAATACCAAACAATTCTGAGATGCTTTGCTCATCTAATATCTTTTCTACACCAGGATATTGAAATAGTGCTTTTATTTCAGAAGAAAAAATAAGCGTCTCATCTGTTTTTGTATAAAACAGTGGTTTTACGCCAAAATGGTCACGAGCTAAGAAAACTTCATTTTTATTAGTATCCCATATGGCAAAAGCAAATATACCATTTAAATAATTTACCACATCCTTACCATAAAAAATATAGCTTTTCAATAAAACTTCTGTATCAGAATGAGAGTGAATCGTAAAATTATTTTCTTTTAGTGTTTTTGCCAATTCTTTTGTATTGTAAATTTGACCATTATAAACGATAATGTATTTTCCAAAAGAAAAAGATTCAATCATAGGTTGTTTTCCGACCTTTTGGATCTACTACAATGAGTCTTTTATGAGCGAAAGCTACATTTTTATCTATGTAATAACCTTCTTCATCTGGTCCTCGTTTGGATAAAGTATCATTCATATTTTTTAATATATTCTTATTTTCAGAAATATCTTTTTTAAAATTTGCAAATCCAACAAATCCACACATATCATACCTCCATTTATATCTTGATAATTTATTATATATCTTTCTTATTGTATGCAAAAAAGAAGATAAAATTTATTGAAATTTAAAAAAAGTTATAGTAAACTATTAATGGAAAGGATAAAGGAGATAAAAAATGTACTTGAGAAACATAGTAAAACATTTTAAACTAATCACATACCATAAATGGTTAGTATTTAAATTATGTTGTAGGATAGGAGAACCTTGGAGAGGTTTTATGCACGATTGGTCAAAATATTCTTGGACAGAATTTGGAGAAGGGATTAGATATTATACTGGAAATCATTCTCCCATTATGGAAGCGAAAAAAGCCAATGGATATTCTAAAGCTTGGTTACATCATAAGGGAAGAAATAAACATCATTTGGAATATTGGGTAGATGAGAATGCACCAGAAAAAACACCGATTATGCCATATAAATATGCAGCAGAAATGGTATGTGATAAACTAGCAGCGGGAATGGTTTATCAGGGGAAAGATTTTGTAAAAGAATATGAATTAGAGTATTGGAAAAAAGAAAAAATCAAAGTACGAGCAAATGAAAAAATAAAAGATTTTGTCACAGAGGTTTTAACTCGGAGTTGCTCAAGAACGGAATCGATCAGACACTAACAAAGAAAAATATAAAAAGTATCTATAAAAAATATTGTGAATAAACATGATTACAGCTATTGACAAAAAAGGAAAATACTTGTATAATTTTATAGTGACTAAAAATTATAGCAAAAAGAGATGAATAAGATAAAATTGAAACAGATATATACATATATCTTTAGCAAGGGGGGAATTAGAATGGCACAACCAAAAAGAAGATGGTCAAAAGCAAGAACACATTCAAAAAGATCAACATGGAAAAAAGAAAATCCAACATTTTCAAGCTGCCCACATTGCCATGAACCAGTAATGCCACATAGAGTTTGCAAAAACTGTGGATATTATGATGGAAAAGAAGTAGTAGCTAAAAAAGAAACAGAAAATGCATAAGTGAAGAATAAATAGCACTTGTATAAAATATACAGGTGCTATTTTGCTGGTTAAGAAAAAAGTTTGTTAGAAAGAATGTAAAAATAATTTGGAAAATTGTATACAAGTAGAAATAACTATGATATATTATAGATAAATATAATAAAAAAGAAGGTAATGTTATGTGGAAAAAATTTTTAAAGAAGTCAGGTTGGACAGACTTAATCATATCACTTATATTTGTTATATTTGGAATCATATTAATGGTTAGGCCTGAAACAGTCATGTCAATTATATCTATACTTTTAGGTGGGATATTTATTGTAATGGGATTTTTAAGAATCATTGATTATTTTTCAGGAAATAGAGAAGACAATTATTTATGTGCAAGAGCAATTGTATTAATCATTATAGGAATTGTTATAATGTTTTGCGCAGATTTAATCTTATCAGCATTTAGAATATTAATTGCCATTTGGATTATATATAGTGGGATTATGAATTTACAAACTACTATTATATGGAAAGAATATAAATCGAAATTATGGTTAACTACACTAATTCTTGCTTTGTTTATGATAATAGCTGGAATTTATATATTAGTAAATAATGGCGCAATACTTCAAACAGTTGGAATTATAATTACAACATATGGATTAATAGACATTATTGAAAATATAATATTTATTAAAAAAGTAGATAATTATTTAGATGAATAATATAGAATTTAATTTAGAGGTGTAAATATGAAAGTATTTACATCTTTTTTGTTGCTTATTTGTATCATCCGTCGAATAAAATCATATAATGAAAGTAAAAGGAGGAAGAAAGATGTTCAGAAACTATAGAAAATGCTATTGTATGAATAACAGTTATCAGAACGATTCTTGTGAAATGCAAACAGATATTATGGAAAAACAATGCAATGATGTTGCTTCTTATGAGGATCATATAGATAGCTGCAGTTGTGGATTTGATGAAGAATACAATGTATTTCCAGAAAATCCAATGTTAGCACAAAGTTATGTGCCTTTTCAGTATATGGATAAGACATTTAAACCATGTGTTGGATTAAAAATGGGAACTTTATTTCCAGAATTAGTTAGCCCTTATGTACCATGTCAATCTATGGAGGAAATAAATTTTATAAGGGAATCAAATGAAATTGGGAAGGGGTGTAATAAATGTCAATAGAAGAAAATAGAAATTGTGGATGTAACTGTAATTGTGCATGTGAAGAAGAACATACAGTGGATTGTGACTTAAGAAGAGAAATGATAGAACAAATTAGATGTTATGACTTTTCTATTAATGAACTTGCACTATATTTAGATACACATCCAGATGATGAAAAAGCCCTTTGCTTACACAGAAAATATTGTAAACAAGCAAAAGATTTAAAAGACAAATATCAAAAAGTATATGGACCTCTTACCATTAATTACCCTTGTAACAAGTGGAGATGGCTTGAGATGCCATGGCCATGGGAAAGGGGGAATTATTAATGTGGACTTATAATAAGACATTGCAATATCCAATTAATATAAAATGTCCAGATCCTAGATTAGCTAAAGTAATAATATCTCAATATGGTGGACCTGATCGGTGAATTGGCAGCTTCTTTAAGATATTTATCACAAAGATTTGGTATGCCGGATCAAAAAGCAAAGGCAATATTAAATGATATTGGTACGGAAGAACTTGCCCACTTAGAAATGGTGGGAACGATTGTACACCAATTAACAGAAGGAGCTTCTATAGAAGAAATAGAAAATGCAGGATTAGGAGCTTATTATACAGATCATGGGGTAGATGTATATCCACAATCAGCAGCAGGAATGCCGTTTACGGCAGCATATATAGCATGTAAGGGTGATCCAATTGCAAATCTACAAGAAGACTTGTCCGCAGAACAAAAAGCAAGAGCAACTTATGAAAAATTAATAGATTTATGTCGTGATAATCCAGAAGTATTAGATCCATTAAGATATTTAAGAGAAAGAGAAGTAGTACATTTTCAAAGATTTGGAGAGGCACTTCGTGGGGTACAAGATAAATTAGCAGAAAAGAAGTTTTATATGAATCGTTCAAATAATATGAACGATATGACAAACAATAATTGTGGATGCAATAATTAATAAGAATTTTTTTAGAAGGGTTTCAAAATATATTTTATTGAAACCCTTCCTGATTATTTTATAAGCACGAAATAAAGGAAATAATTGACAAAAACATTTTTGGCTGATAACATAAAATAAGAAAATAATTTAGAAAAGGAAGAAAAACGTGAAAAAGTATATAAATATAAAAAATGAAATAGATTATAATAAATTAAAGGAACCAGCAGAAGTTATAAAACAAGGTGGTATTGTTATATTTCCAACTGAAACCGTATATGGAATAGGAACAAACGGAATGGATGCAAAAGCGATAGAGAAATTATACAAAATAAAAGAAAGACCTTACAATAAACCAATAAGTTTGTTAGTATCTGATCTTAATATGGTTAATTTAGTAGCAAAAGATATAACTACTTTGGAATATGAAATAATGAGAAAGTTTTTTCCAGGACCTTTGACAATTATATTAAAGAAGAAAAATATTGTACCTGACATTCTTACCTCTGGTCAGGATACAATAGGAATTAGAATACCGAGCGGAAAAATAGCTAGAAAACTTATAGAATATGTAGGGAAGCCAATTGCCACTTCTAGTGCGAATATTTCTGGAAAACCAAGTAAAACAAACATAAAAAACGTAATGGAAGAGTTGGAAGAACAAGCAGATTATTTTATTGATGGTGGAAAAAGTGAAATAGGGATTGCTTCCACTGTCATACAAGTAATTAATGGCATTCCTAATATATTAAGAGAGGGAAGTATTTCAATAGAAGAAATTAAAAAAGTAAGCGATTATATAAATTAAGGCTGTCTCTTATACACATCTGACGCTGCCGACGAA
>USQP01000029.1 GCA_900556945.1 uncultured Clostridium sp. | reverse complement strand
TCTACACTTCTAGCTTCGTCGGCAGCGTCAGATGTGTATAAGAGACAGTATTATTAGTTGGTAAATTAAGGAGGATTTAATTTTCATGTGGTATATTTGGTTAATTTTAGCAGGAATATTTTTAATTGTTGAAATTATGACAGTTGGATTTTTAATCTTTTGGCTATCTATTGGTTCATTATTGGCAATGATTACTAGTTTTTTTACCGATAGCATTTTTATTCAAACAGCTGTATTCGTGGTATCTTCTACTATATTGCTATTTGCTACCAAACCTTTTGTAAAAAAATTTGCCAAAACTAAAAGTCCAATCGAAACAAATGTATATTCCATAATTGGTAAAACCGGAATCGTAACTCAAGAAATTAATTCTATTCAATCAACTGGTCAAATAAAGGTTAATGGAGAAGTATGGTCTGCAATTGGTGAAAATAATTCTTCTATCATACCTAAAGACAGTGAAGTAAAAATTTTAGAAATAAAAGGTGTAAAGGCAATTGTTACCCCTGCTAAAATACATTCTAATTTATAACTTAAGTTTTTAATTTTTTAATTTATATAAATTTATAATATAAGGAGGAATTTATTATGTGGTTTTTATTAGTACTACTTGTTATTATTCTAATAATAGCAGCCATGTCTATTAAAATCGTTAAACAATCTGAGGTATATATCATAGAAAGGTTAGGTAAATTTTATAAAGTAGCAGATGCAGGTCTTACTATTATTGTTCCTTTCTTTGATCACGTTAGAAGTGTTGTAAGTTTAAAACAACAAACTATGGACGTACCACCTCAAGGAGTTATTACAAAAGATAATGTTACAATTACTATAGATACTGTTGTTTTCTATCAAATAACAGATCCTGCAAAAGCAGTTTATGAAATTCAAAGTTTAAAGAAAGGTATCGAATATCTTGCTATTACAACCATTCGTGATATTATTGGTAAAATGGATTTAGATGAAACCTTTAGTTCTAGAGATGGTATTAACAATCAATTAAGAATTGTATTAGATGAAGCAACCGACAGATGGGGATGTAAAATTGATCGAGTTGAAATTAAAGATATTAACCCTCCTGCTGATATTCGAGACGCCATGGAAAAAGAAATGAATGCAGAAAGAAATAAGAGGGCTATCATCTTAGAGTCTGAAGCTCAAAGACAATCTGCTATTACCATTGCTGAAGGTAAAAAGCAAGCTGCTATCTTAGAAGCTGAAGCTGATAAAGAAGCTAGAATTAGAAGAGCCGCCGGTGAAGCACAAGCTATTAAAGAAGTTGCTGATGCTAAAGCAAAAGAAATTCAAATGGTTTATGATGCTATGAAAAAGGCTGACCCAAATGATACTCTTGTTCAATTAAAATCTTTAGAAGCTCTTCAAGAAGTTGCTAAGGGTGATGCTAATAAAGTATTCATTCCTTTTGAGGCAACTAGTGCTTTAAGTAGCTTAGGTGCTATAAAAGAAGTTATGACAGATGATAAGAAAAAATTCAAAAAAACTGATAAAGAATAATATAAAAAAGGAATGAACTTAATCATTCCTTTTTATATTATATTATATCATATCATAAATAGAAAAATGTAACGATATTAATTATATTGATTTTTGTTTCAAAAAATAAGAGCTTAAGCTCCTATTTTTCTTTCTATTTTCTATATTATTTCATAGCTTCCTCAACGGCAACAGCTACAGCTACTGAAGCACCAACCATTGGGTTGTTACCCATTCCGATTAGTCCCATCATCTCAACGTGTGCTGGTACGGAAGAACTTCCTGCAAATTGTGCATCTGAGTGCATTCTTCCCATCGTATCTGTCATACCATAAGAAGCTGGTCCAGCTGCCATATTATCTGGATGAAGTGTTCTTCCTGTTCCACCACCAGAAGCTACTGAGAAATATTTTCTATCTGCTGCTAATCTTTCTTTCTTGTATGTACCTGCTACTGGATGTTGAAATCTTGTTGGATTTGTTGAATTTCCTGTAATCGATACATCAACATCTTCCATCCACATGATTGCTACACCTTCTCTAACGTCATTTGCTCCGTAGCATCTAACTTTTGATCTTTCTCCATCTGAATAAGCAATCTCTTCTACTACGTTTACTTTTCCTGTAAAGAAATCAAAATCTGTTTTTACATAGGTAAATCCATTAATTCTTGAAATGACTTGTGCAGCATCTTTTCCAAGTCCATTTAAAATAACTCTTAATGGTTCTTTTCTTACTTTATTTGCTGATTTAGCAATTCCAATTGCTCCTTCAGCCGCTGCAAAGCTTTCGTGTCCTGCTAAAAATGCAAAACATTTTGTATCTTCTGATAATAACATAGATGCTAAATTTCCATGTCCTAATCCTACTTTTCTATCATCTGCAACTGAACCTGGTATACAGAAAGCTTGTAGTCCTTCTCCTATCGCTTTTGCTGCGTCAGCTGCTTTGGTACATCCTTTTTTGATTGCAATTGCAGCTCCTAAAGTATATGCCCAAGCTGCATTTTCAAAACAAATTGGTTGTACTCCTTTTACGATTTCATATGGATTAAATCCTTTATCTGTACATATTTTTAATGCATCTTCAAAATCTTTAATTCCGTATTTTTCCATTACTGGTTTAATTTGGTCTATTCTTCTTTCATAACTTTCAAATGTTACTGCCATTTTTATTCCTCCCTATTTTACTCAGATTATATTTTTGTATATTTGTGTCTCTAAATGGACATTTTTGTCCATTTGGAAACGTCCCCAATTGGACATTATTATTGCTCTCTTGGATCTATTTTTTTAACTGCTTCTGCAAATCTTCCATATGTTCCAGAAGCTTTTTCAATTGCTTCTTCTGGAGCTATTCCTGCTTTAATATTATCCATCATTTTTCCCAAATGAACATATTTATAACCAATGATTTGATCTTCTTTATCTAATCCTAATTCTACTATGTACCCTTCTGCTAAATTTAAATATCTTGGTCCTTTTAAAGAACTAGAATAAATTGTTCCTACTTGGCTTGTATGTCCTTTTCCTAAATCTTCTAATCCTGCTCCTACTGGAAGTCCTCCTTCCGAAAAAGCGGTTTGTGTTCTTCCATATACAATTTGTAAGAATAATTCTCTCATAGCAGTATTAATGGCATCACATACTAAATCTGTATTTAATGCTTCTAATATTGTTTTTCCAGTTAAAATCTCCCCTGCCATTGCAGCTGAGTGTGTCATTCCTGAACAACCTATTGTCTCGATTAATGCTTCTTGAATAATGCCATCCTTTACATTTAAAGTCAATTTACATGCTCCTTGTTGTGGTGCACACCATCCAATCCCATGTGTTAATCCAGAAATATCTTTTATGTCTTTTGCTTTTACCCATTTTCCTTCTTCAGGAATTGGTGCTGGTCCATGGTCTACTCCTTTTTTTACTTGACACATTCCCTCTAATTCTTTTGAATAAATCATTTTATTTGCTCCTTTCAATTCTTAGTTTTTTTCTACTTTTGTTTTATATATTTTTAGGATTTATCCTAAAGTTAATAACTTAAATGATGTATGGGCAGAATCTTACCTTCCGCCCTTATTTATATTCTACTCTTGTTCTTCTAATTTTTTTATTTCTTCTGCTGCCATTAATATTTGATTTTTTCCAATTTTTTGTTCTTTTGCTTTTTGCTCATACTCTTCATTTTCTTTTGCTTCATACTCTTTTGAAGTATTAAACGCAACCATATTTTCAATATCTTTTATATAAATTCCAGCTTCATACTTTTCTTGTCTTGATAGAGTTTTTGCCCCTAACAAATATCGATTTAGTATATCTTTATCTTTTTTATTTACTTGTTCTGGTCCTATTCCTAAATACTTATACCTCCATATGATGTGTCTTTCATAGCTATTAAAGTAATCATTCATTAAATCTTCATAGTTATATTCTACTTTAAATTTTAAGTTTTCAATGGTAATGGTAATATTAGACCATATTCCTTCTGTTTCTGACTTTCTAAATTCTTCTCGTAATTGCTGTATTTTTTCATATAATACTTTTACAAGTTTTAAATATTCATTTTCGTCTAAATTGAACTTATTCGGTATTTCATAAACATTTACGGGCTTTTTTCTTAATATTCCTTTTGGGATATAATAAAAATAAAGTTCTCCTGTTTTTTTTCCATCTGGCATATCTAGAACCGAGCTATATAAATACAATTTATCCCATTTTTCTGGAATCATATAAAATATCATTTTTTGAATAACTTCATATATTTCTTTTATCTTCTTTGTATGATTTAACATATCACTTTATTCCTTATCTAATAAACTGATTCCTGTCATTTCTTCTGGTTTTTCAAGATTCATCAAATCTAACATGGTTGGTGCTAAATCTGCTAATTTTCCACCTGATTTTAATTTTAAATTCTTATTACTTGTTACTAATATAAGTGGTACAGGATTTGTTGTATGCGCCGTATGTGGTTCTCCTGTTTTATAGTCTATCATTTGTTCTGCATTTCCGTGGTCTGCTGTAATTAGCATATTTCCTTCTTTTTCTTCTACTAGTTTTACAACTTTTCCTACGCATTCGTCTACTGCTTCTACTGCTTTTATGGCTGCTGTTAAGCTTCCTGTATGTCCTACCATATCTGTATTAGCATAATTTAATATAATAGCATCATATTTGTCTGATTTTATGGCTTCTAACACTTTATCTGTTACCTCATACGCGCTCATTTCTGGTTTCATGTCATATGTTTCGACTTTTGGAGATGGTACTAAGATTCTGTCTTCTCCTTCGTACTGTTTTTCCTCTCCTCCGTTAAAGAAAAAGGTAACATGTGCATATTTTTCTGTTTCTGCAATTCTAAGTTGTGTATAGCCTTTATTGCTGATGTATTCTCCAAATGTATTTTTTAGTGTTTCTTTTTTAAATGCAATGTGTACATTTGGCATGGTCTCATCATAGCTTGTAAAACATACATAATACAATTTTAAATCTTTTTTTGTTTCAAATTCGTTAAATTCAGGATCTACTAAAGCCCTTGTTATTTCTCTTGCTCTATCTGGTCTAAAGTTAAAGAAGATAACAGAGTCATTTTTTCCAATCGTCGCTACTGGATCTTCTCCATTACAGATTACTGTTGGTTCAACAAATTCATCAAATACTTCTTTTTGATAAGAATCTTCAATCGCTTTTACCACACTTCCTGCCCTATTTCCTTCTCCGTTTACAAGAGCATCATAACATTTTTGAACTCTTTGCCATCTTTTATCTCTGTCCATTGCATAGAATCTTCCTGAAATACTTGCAATTTTTCCTACTTGTTTTTCATTCATTTTTTCTTGTAACTTTACGATATAACTTTCAGCAGATGCTGGCGGTGTATCTCTTCCATCTAAGAAACAATGAACATATACATCTTCAAAATCTCTTCTTTTTGCCATTTCTAATAATCCATATAAATGACGAATATGACTATGAACTCCACCATCTGATACGAGTCCTAATATGTGTAATTTTGAATGATTTTTTTTACAATTTTCAATAGCAGCTATAAATTCAGGATTTGAAAAAAAGTCACCATCTTCTATTGATTTTGTAATTCTTGTTAACTCTTGATATACAATTCTTCCTGCCCCAATATTTGTATGTCCTACCTCTGAATTTCCCATTTGTCCTTCTGGTAATCCTACTGCTAATCCACTTGTACTAATTTCTACATTTTGATACTTTTTCATTAGTTTATCAATATTAGGTGTTTTAGCTAACTTAATTGCATTTCCATCTTTATTAGGATTATCGCCAAATCCATCTAATATCATTAGCATTGTTAATTTATCTTTCATTCTTTACCATCCTCTTTATTTATTGTAATTTACTATTTTACTAAATTCATCTGCCTTTAAACTTGCGCCTCCTACTAGTCCTCCATCAATGTCCGACATTTCAAATAGTTCTTTTGCGTTTGAGCTCTTTACACTTCCGCCATACTGTATTATAACTCCATTTGCTACCTCTTGTCCATAGATTTTTGCAATTTTATTTCTAATTTCCTTAATGGAATGATTAGCATCTTCACTTGTTGCTGTTTTTCCTGTTCCAATCGCCCAAATCGGTTCATAAGCAATAATTGTATTCTCTACTTGTTCTTTTGTCAATCCTTCTAATGCTAATTCTGTTTGTTTTGTTATCTTTTCTACTGTTTTTCCAGCTTCTCTTTCTTCTAATGTTTCTCCTACACATACAATTGGTTTTAACCCATAGTTAAATGCTGCTTTTATTTTTTTATTTACTGTTTCATCTGTTTCGTTAAAATATTGTCTTCTTTCTGAGTGTCCAATAATAACATATTCTACATTAATTGCTTTTAACATTTCTCCAGAAACTTCCCCTGTATAAGCACCTTTTTCTTCAAAATGCATATTTTGTGCTCCTATTTTTATATTGGTTCCTTGTACAGTTAATAGCGCATAAAACAAGTCTGTATATGGTACACATAAAATCACTTCACTCTCTGTATCTTTGACAAGTGGTGTCAAATCCTCTATAAATTTTATTGCTTCATTTGGAAGCATATTCATTTTCCAGTTTCCTGCAATTACTTTTTTTCTCATAATTTTCCTCCTTTTGTCCATTTGGGGACGTTTCCTTTTGGACACTTCTTTTCATTTTTTCCTACTAAATAAAAATATTTGTCATCATCATTTGTCAAGTTATCTTTAGTAAGCTTTAAAATCTGGTATGCATTTTATCCTATTTTTCGACAAATTCATGAGACATTTTTGCACTGTCCCTTTTTTCCTATTTGTCTAACAAGCATTCAATTCCTGGTAATTTTTTTCCTTCTAAGAACTCTAGTGAAGCTCCTCCTCCTGTTGAAATATGTGTCATTTTATCTTCTAATCCTGCTTTTTTAACTGCTGCTGCTGAGTCTCCTCCTCCTATTATTGTTGTTGCATCTATTTCTGATAACGCTTTTGCTATTAAATTTGTTCCAATTGCAAATTGTTCAAATTCGAACAATCCTACTGGTCCATTCCATACAACTGTTTTTGCTGATTTTAATTCTTCTACAAACATTTTTATTGTTTCTTCTCCAATGTCAAATCCTTCCCAACCATCTGGTATTTCTGTCCAAGCTACTGTTTTACTTTCTGTATCTGGTTTAAATTCTTTTCCTATTTTTGTGTCTACTGGAAGGATTAATTTTACTCCTTTTTGTTTTGCCTTCTCCATTAATTCTTTCGCTAAATCTAATTTGTCTAACTCACAAATAGAGTCCCCAACACCATATCCTTGTGCCTTAAAGAAAGTATATGCCATTCCTCCACCGATCATTAAAGTATCTACTTTTTCAAGCAAGCTATCAATAACTCCTATTTTATCAGAAACTTTTGCTCCTCCTAAGATAGCAACAAAAGGTCTTTCTGGATTGTTTAAGGCATTTCCTAAAAACTTTAATTCTTTTTCAATTAAAAATCCTGATACTGCTGGTAAATATGCAGCTACTCCTGCTGTTGAAGCATGTGCTCTATGAGCTGCTCCAAAAGCGTCATTTACATAGATTTCTGCCATATTGGCTAATTTTTTGGCAAATTCTGTATCATTATCTGTTTCTTCCCTATGAAATCTTACATTTTCTAATAACATCACTTGACCTGTTTTTAAACTGTCTCTTATACACATCTCCGAGCCCACGAGACGCGTAGTAATCTCG
>USQP01000028.1 GCA_900556945.1 uncultured Clostridium sp. | reverse complement strand
CGAGATTACTACGCGTCTCGTGGGCTCGGAGATGTGTATAAGAGACAGCTGTTAACACAATCTCTATATATTCCTTTTTCTTTACTTCAAAATCATTTATCACCTCAATTAATTCTTCTTTTGAAATAATATTTGTTACATCCAGTTCTTTCTTGACAAAACGTTCTTCATCTAATGGAATAAATTTTAATTTTAATTCTTTCTTTTCTAGTTCTCCTACAATCATCCCATGCTCTCCTAATTCATCAAAACCTAATGCACTTGTTGAACCAGGATATACAATTCTTTGATTTTCTGATGTGTTATAATCTAATTTATGAATATGACCTAATGCTACATAGTCAAAATCTTTTTCTTTCAATTTTCTTGAAGATAGCGAATTATAATTTTTTTCATCATCCCATCCACCATCTAAGCTACCATGAGTAATTAATATATTAATTTTTTCCTTGTTTTCTATTTTCAATTCCTCTATTCCAGAATCGTAACAATAAAAATCCTCAAAGCCAAATCCATATATATCAAGACCTTCTTCCTCTATTTTTTCTATCTTCGACCTAAATATTTTTACATTTTTACTCCAAGTAAATTTGTTATAATATGAATTTTTTAAATATGGATCATGATTTCCTGGTGCAATAAAAATTTTAGTTTCTGGAATTTCTTTCAATAAATTGTTTATATATTCTATCGTGGACTGTTTGACATATTCATGTTCATACAAATCTCCCGAAATAAAAAAATATTCAATTTTATGCTCTTTAATATAATCTATCACTTTTTTAAATATTTTTCTTTGCTCTAGTCTTCTTAAATCTCCTAATATATCTTTATCTGATAAATTTACAAATGGACTATCAAAATGCATGTCTGCTATGTGCACAAATTTCATTTTTTTCTCCTTATTCTTACTTTACAACTTGTATTTCTTTATGTTATAATGTTAATAGATAATAAGGATAATCACTTGAAATGTGATTACCTTCTTGTGAAATACTAAAATGTGAGCATTTCTGAATGGCACTCAGAAATGCTTTTTACTTTTCTTAATTACTAAGCATGATTGCCATAATTAAGGTTAGTATGCAGATTAGAAGGAGATAGTAATCACATTTCTGAATTTTCCTTATTATCTTGTGCTTATTCTACTATATATTTCTTATTTTTTCAATAGAATAGCGAAAGTTTTTTTGGTTTGTAACAAGTTTACGTGTAAAAAAATCGTATAAGAATCAATTTCTTATACGATTAATAATTTATTAATTATCTTCTTCAATTGGTCCAAACAATTCATCAAACTTAGCTTCCAATTCTTTTTGTAAATCATAAACATCATCTTCTTCTGGCTCTTGTGGTAAAACTGGTGCTTCTTCTTCAAAATTATTTAGATTTAAGGTTTGTGTCTTTAATTCTTCAACCCTTTTTTCTTGCATTTCTGGCTTTATAATTTCTGCTTTTTCTTGTTTTGCATTCGGTTCATCTTCAAATAAATCATCCAAAGATTCTACTTTCAAATCTTGAACCTTTTCATCTGTTTTATCTTCTACATATGGATTATATGGATTATATTTCCTCCATGTTCCCCTATCTATCTCTCCAATGTCATTGTGACTGATTTCTAATGCTGCCATCTGTTTAGCCATTGGATGTTTAAAATAATAAAATTTATTTGCTTTTACTGGTTTGATTCCTTTTTCAAATATAATACACAAATCATTATCTAATCTACGAAGTTCATCTGGTGTCATCAAGGCTCTTGCCATAACTTGGTCTGATACCGACTTTCCTGTTCTCCAGTTTTGCCTATCTCTGTTAATTGATACACTATCCCTTCCAATTGTTTTTTCTCCTAAAGCTTTTGAAAAGTATTCTACTGTTTTATAAGAGTTACTTCCTAAGAATACATGTGTATCACAGTTACCCATAATTGTTTCATAAGACTTTTCATACACTGCCTCTAATTGATCAATATTTTGTAAGATAACACTAAATGAGATTTTTCTACTTCTTGATGTAGATATTTTCTTATCAAAATCTGGGATCTTTCCTATGTTAGCAAACTCATCTAGGATAAAAAATGTCTGTTCTTTTAAAGCTCCACCGTTTTGATCTGCATGATCATATAATTGTTGTATCATTTGTGAAAAGAAAATGGTTAATAAGAAATCATATGCTGTATGCGTATCAGAAGATATAACATATACCGCTGTTTTTCTATTCCCTATTTCTTCAAAATCAATCGTATCTGTTGATGTCAATTCCGCTATTTCCTTTGAATCAAATTTACCTAATTTTGATTGTAACGTACTTAAAATAGAACTATACGTCTTTTCTGGAGCAATTTCAATTGATTTATAGTACATTCTAGCTGGATGATCATAAGGAAGTTTACTAATTAATTCTGTTAGCAAATTACTTCCTCCATTACTATTAGCCGCTCTTACTAATTCTGCACAACTTGCTAGGTTTTGTTCTTCTTCAGGCCTTGTTGCTATTAAATAGTATATTAATGCTTTTAATAGCATTTCTGCTGAATCATCCCAGAAAGGATCGGAACCTCCACTTTCAGATTTTTGTCCTTTTACAATTGTATTAGCTATAATATCAACATCTATTTCTGACGAAATATGCATCAATGGATTATATCCATCACTATATTGTGGTCGAACTAAATTTAGTACTTTAATTTCATATCCTTTTGATTTCAAGTATCCTGCTGTTCGATCATACAATTCTCCTTTCGGATCTGTAAATACATAAGAACCTAAACATTGATAAGCATTTGGTATAGAATAAGATGCAGATTTACCAGAACCTGATCCGTCCAACTACTAAAACATTTACGTTTCCTCGCTTATCTACTGGTAAATAATTATTTTCTGCCAAAATAATTCCTTTATTCTTATTTAATACTTGATATTGTTCTCCTCTTTGGCTCCAATCACTTGAACCATGTTCAATGTCCGAATATTCATTTTTAGGTGCTGATCTTACAAAACCTATAAAGAAAAATACGGAATAAAATATTGTTACAACAAGTAATTGTGAAATGTAAGCTTCTGTTGCTCCACTTGCAAAAACATTAGCAATCGTTCCAAATGGATTTGTTATTGATTTACAAAATGTTTCTATAAATACGGTTAAATCAAATTTGCCATTTATCCCAGCTGTGTGCCAACTATAGGAAAATGGCGAAACGAATACTATGGCTATAAAAATCCATAGTATTGCAAATATTATAAAATTTTTTCTGTTTCTTTTTATTGCTCCTTCTATCTTGTAGTTCATACAATTCACCTACTCTTTTGTAAATTTATTATCTACCTTTAACTTCTGATTTGTTTGTCGCCTTGCCTTTTTCTTTGCTATTTTCTTCTAATGGTATCACTAAATCTAATTCTTGATTATTTCTAAATTGATATTTAAAAGTTTTTTCAGGTGGCCAATTCATATTTGCCATTTCCATTCCTCCTCATTAATCTGTAAATTCAGGGCTTCCCCCTACCAAATTAATCTTGCCATTCTCATCTCTTATCTCAAATACGAAATAAGATTTATATGGTTTTAATTTACATTTTCCTTTCACTTCATTTGTTTTCTCATCAAAATAAAGTGTTGGCTTTATTTCTTCTGTAGTTTCTGGATCTATAATAGAAATCGGTCTTTTTAAATTCGGTGTATAATTAAAATCTTTATATTCCTCTGCTTTTTCCGAGTATATAGTATTAAATTTAAAAGGCATTGGTTTTTTTGAAATTCTGACTTTATCTTCTTCTAAAATCCCATTATTAATAACTACTTTATCTTTTGCAAAAGATAAAATAACAATTTGATTCCCATCCTTTTTCGATTCTTCCACATAAAAAGTTTTCTTATTATAATTCCCTACAATCTCTTCCGTATGTTCTAATCTTTCCACCGTATATTTAGGAGAATCCTTTAAAAATTCTTTTTCTGTTTTATTAATTTGATAAATTACTGTTTTTACTCCTTCTGGATCTGTTATGCTAAAATGTTTTCCCTGCATAGCCTCCATTTATTTTACACCCCATTTCTATGTTCTATCCATAGTTCGTCTTTTGTTACCTCACACCTTATATTATAGCTAAAATTTTTGTATTTGTCAACATAAAGTTCGTCTGTAGATTATTTTCTTGGATTGAACTTTGATATTTTATTTAATTGTTTAAATGTTTCTTTTTCTTGAGCCGTTAATTGTTTCGGCACCATAATCTTCACCTCTGCAATTAAATCTCCTCTTGCATCTTTGCTGGCTTGATAGCCTTTATTCGGTATTCTTATTTTTTCTCCACTTTGTATGCCTTGTGGTATATATACTTTTGTTTCATCATCAATTGTTTCTACATTCACCCTTGTACCTAAAGCTGCTTCCCAAGGTGTTAAAAATAAATCTGTATAAATATCATATCCCTTTAATCTAAATTTTTGATTGTTTTCTATTTTTATTTTTATCAATAAGTCTCCATTTTTGCCACCATTTTTACCTGGCTTTCCTAGCCCAATTAATCGAATCTTCTCTTCATTTCTTATCCCTTTTGGAATTTTGACAGTAAATTTTTTTACTTTTCCATCCACATCTTTTAAAGATATTTGTTTTTCCAATCCATAAAAAGCGTCATATATACTAACATTTATTTCCGTTTCTATGTTTTCTCCTTTTACTGGATTCTTTTCCCTACTTCTTTCCTTCTTGCCAGTGTTTTCTATATTTCCTAAAAACATATTTAAAATTGTCCCTTTTTCATCTTTACCAGAAAAAGCTTTTTTTCCCTTTGAAAACTTTGAATTCCAAACTCTATCATATTTTCTTTTCGAAGCTGGTACAGACAATATCTTATAGGCTTCATTGATATCTTTTATTCTTTCTTCTGCTAAATCATCTCCAACGTTTAAGTCTGGATGATACTTTTTAGCAGCTTGTCTATAGGCTTGTTTTATTTCATCAATCGAAACATGGCTTGTTTCTAAATCTAATATCTTGTAATAATTCTTTAAAACCATTCTTACATCCTCCTAAAATTAGGTAAACTTATTATATCATAAAAATAAAAAAAATCCATAGTTTTTATGGATTTTTATTGTATGATAGGATTAATTATTTCTGTTACTGTTCCGATTCCTTCATTTAAATTGTCTCAAACCGTTTATAACTATCTATTTTTCCAATGCTAGCTCTATTAATTTATCTAATAATTCTTGATAACTAATATTGTTTGCTGCAAAAAGTTTTGGATACATACTAATACTAGTAAAGCCAGGCATGGTATTTATCTCATTAATATAAATTTCATTTGTTTCTCTCTCAATAAAGAAATCTACCCTTGATAGTCCTTTTCCATCTATTGCTTTAAATGCTTTTATGGCTTGTTTTCTTATTTTGTCTGAGATTTCTGTTGAAATATCAGCTGGAATTTCCGTTCTTGATTCCTCATTTTTATATTTTGCATCATAACTATAAAATTCTTCTGCCGGTTTTATTTCTCCTACGCAAGAAGCCACTACCTCTTCGTTTCCCAATACAGCACATTCTACTTCTCTTCCTTCTATTCCTTCTTCTACTAAAACCTTGTTGTCAAATTTTGCTGCATATTTAATATATTCTTCTAATTCTTCTTTATTTTTTGCCTTATTGATTCCTACACTGGAACCTGAATTAGATGGTTTAACAAACATAGGAAATTTTAGGTTTTCTGAAACAATTCTTACCGCTTCTTCTATATCTACTATTTTTTCATGAAAAGCTTCATCTATATATATGTATTTTTCTTTGTATTTTCTGAGATATTCATATTTGGCTTGTTTGAGTCCAGCTCGATTAAAGATAACTTTTGAATACACTTTATCCATTCCTATGCAAGAAGCTAATACAGGGCAACCTACATAAGGTATTTTTAACAATTCAAGTAATCCTTGTATCGTCCCATCTTCTCCATATAGGCCATGCAATACAGGAAATACAACATCTAACTGCTTTAAGTATTCTACTATATTTTCTATTTTTTCTTTTCCCTGTATATTAGCTCCTAGTTCTATCTTTTCTTTTTGCCCCATATAAGTCCACCAATTACCATTTTTTTCAATATAAATGGGATATATTTCATACTTATCCTGATTTAAATTTTTTAACACTGAATTTGCAGATACAACAGATACTTCATTCTCCGTTGACATCCCACCAAATATAACACCTAATCTTTTTTTCCCCATAACTCTTCCATCCTTTCTGCTAATTCATAGAACTTCATGCCATTAGAAGCCTTAAACAAAATGATATCTCCTGGTTTCATTCGTTTTTCTAGCGTTTCTAAAATATCTTCTTTATTTTTCAAATAATATATGTTTTCCGAACTCATTTTTTTCTCTGCTTTTTTGGCAATATATCTTGCATTTTCTCCACTACAAATTAATAGATCGATTCCGTTCTTGTTTACTTCTTCTCCCACTTTTTCATGTAATTCTTTTGAAAAATCGCCTAATTCAAACATATCCCCTAATATTGCAATTTTTCGATTCTGCTTAAACTCTGATAGTACTTTTAAAGATGCACGCATAGATTCAAAACTTGCATTATAAGCATCATTAATTATTTTTATTCCATTTTTTAGTTCGATAACATCCATTCTTTTTTTAGTCAGTTCGAATCCCTCAATTCCTTTTGCTATTTTTTCATCATTAATTTTTAGCACCTTTCCAACCATTACTGCACACAAACTATTTAATATAAAGTGTTCTCCCCCTATAGGAACATTTATTTCTTCTTTTTTCCCATCTAGGTCATAAGTAAATTTACTACTTAATTCGTTTAAAATTATATTATTTGCATTTAGATCACTTTTTTCCCTTATACCATATGTCTTAATAGCAATTTTATTCTTATTCTCCTCATACCATTTATGTAATAAATCATTATCGTTATTAATGATAACAACTGGATTCTGGCATCCCTCTAATATTTCTAACTTTGCCTTTAAAATATTTTCTCTCGAGCCCAAATTTCCAATATGTGACGTTCCTATGTTGGTAATCACACATATAGTTGGTTTTGCAATAGAAGTAAGCAAGCTAATTTCTCCCAAATGGTTCATTCCCATCTCTAGTACCATAGCTTCTTCTTCTTGCATTCTTAATATAGTAAAAGGTAAACCAATATTATTATTATTATTTCCAATTGTTTTTAAGGTTTTAAATTTTTTGCTTACTACATTTGCTACCATATCTTTTGTACTTGTTTTTCCTACACTACCTGTAATAGCGATAACTGGTATGTCATATAAACTTCTTTTATATCTAGCTATGTTATATAATGCCTCTAAAGTACTTTCTACTTTTATGATTATTTTTCCTTCAAATTCTTTTTTATCTTTATCGGTAAAGTCAACATTTTCTACTATAACACAGGATGCTCCATTTTCTAGGGCCTGCCCCCAAAATTTACTGCCGTCAAATGTTTCTCCTTTTATTCCAATATAAACATCGCCTTTATCAATCTTTCTTGTATCTCTTGAAAAATTTTTACATATGAAATTTTCATCTCCTATTATTAATTCGCCATTTGTCTCTCTAATAATGTCTTTTACCGTTAAATTCTTCATTTTTATTTTCCTTCCTTTTTAGTTTTCTATCCCATGACGTTTTTGGGTATTTTTTAAAATTACATTTGTAAATCTTAATTTTTCTTTGGTAAATTATATGACTATTTCTA